>NZ_LBMZ01000096.1:0-44180 GCF_001005525.1 Acinetobacter sp. AG1
GATTTAAGATGATATTTAATAAATATTTTTATTTTATAAAGTAAAAGATTTTTTTATTAGTATAAGTTTTTGAAACATAATATTTATTTTGATTCATTCAAATATTATTTGAATGAATCTTTTAAATTATCTTTTTGATAAAAAAATATTGGTCAATCGATTTAAAAATTGCGGGCTGATGCTCGACAATTGATACATCAATTTAGTTTTAATTCCTATAGGAGTGTGTGTTGGAATCAAGGCATGATCTTTTTGTTGTGCTAGATGTAATACTTGTTTTGCTACATCAGCGGGGGTTAAATCTACGCCAATATTTTGAATACTGCCCGCATCCATATTCTTCACCATATTGGTTTGTACAAATAAAGGCATTACATCAAGCACACGAATATTATATTTCTGCCACTCGACGTCTAAAGCTTCTGTTAAACCACGAACAGCAAACTTACTTGCTGAATATGAGGCTAAATCTGCTTGTCCATAAATTGCTGAAGCTGAAGAAAGATTAATTACACGAGCAAAACTGGCTTTTTGTAGGTGAGGTAAGGCAACATGGCAACCATTAAAAACACCTTTTACATTGATGTCGATGGTGCGATGATGAGATTGGATTGGGGTGTTTTCAAATGCACCTGAATATAGAATGCCAGCGTTATTAATTAAAATATTGAGTTCACCCGCCCAGTTATTAAAGTCTTGTAAAGCGATTTGCCATTGTCGAAAGTTGCTTACATCGAGATAGCCCGCTTTCGCATTTTCCCCAAGTTCATCGGCTAATTGTCGCGCTTGTTCATCGTTAATATCATATATACCAACTTTATAACCTTGTCGATAAAACATACGTGCGATCTCAGCACCAATTCCTTGTGCGGCCCCACTGATAAATACGCTATGTTGCATTACTTTCCCTTGCTTTATCATATTTCTTTAATCGGCGTATATTACGCATAAGCAGGTTCAGGCTGCAACAATTTGGTGTATTTGGAGAAACTCATGGAAAAGTTATTAGAAATCATGCACGAATTAAGACAAAAGTGTCCATGGGATCAACAACAAACACCAAATAGTTTGACGCGTTATGCGATCGAAGAAGCCTATGAGGTAGAAGCTGCGATTCGAGAGGGTGATCTAAATGAAATTCGTAATGAGTTAGGCGATTTGTTATTGCAGGTCGTGTTCCAATCTCAGATGTATAGTGAACAAGGTGCATTTAACTTTCATGATGTGGTAGATGCGATTAGTGAAAAATTAATTCGTCGTCATCCACATGTATTTCAAGCTGAAAAATATCAAAATTTAGATCCAGAACAAGTCAGTGAATTATGGAAAACAATTAAGCAACAAGAAAAACAAGGTAAGGCTCAATCTCGACTAGATGAAGTGAAACATGCGCCAGCATTGGTACAGGCACATGAGATTCAAAAAAAAGCAGCGCAGTTGGGTTTTGATTTTGAAACAGTTGAAGATGCTTATGGGAAGTTAAATGAGGAATTAGAGGAATTACAAGAGGCAATAAATACTCAAAAAACTGATGAAATACAAGAAGAGTTTGGAGATTGTCTATTTTCTTTAATTAACGTAGGACGTAAACTTGGCGTGTCGAGTGAGACTGCATTATTGGCAACGATTCATAAATTTAGAAGCCGATTTGCATATATTGAACAACAAGCACAAAGACAAAATAAAGACTTGCAAGAAATGAGTTTGGCAGAAATGGATGAACTATGGGAGCAAGCAAAACGACACTTAAAACTTCAGGGGAAATCCAATGAATTTGCCGCAACTACGCAGCAAGCATAACTTTATTCTGTTTATTTTTATATTTTTAAGCTGCTTTGTTTATGTGAGTGCACAACCATTTGATCAATCCTATGAAAAATGGAAAGCTCAACAACAAGCACGTGATCAGCAATTAGCGAAGCAGCCTAACAATAATTATTATTTATCAAGACCTACGCCACAAAAAAGTTCTCAGCAAGTTTCATCCTCTGTCAATATTCAGGCAGATAAGATTAGTTTGAACCAAGCAAATTTACAGCAGTTACAGACTTTAAATGGCGTTGGTGAGAAAAAGGCTCAGGCAATTGTTGAATATCGCCAAAAGAATGGTGGTTTTAAAACGGTGGACGAGTTGGTCAATGTAAAAGGAATTGGTCCAAAATTGCTTGAGAAAAATAAAGCACGCTTAGCATTATAGGATAAAAATAAAGATGATATTGCAATTAAAAGATACTGATCTGTTGAAACTTCAACAGAATAAATTGCCCTTTGAGTGTGTTAGAGCTATGATTAGCGACAAATTGTTATTTACGTCCTGACGTAGGAGACAGTGTCTTTTGCAAACTTTGCGTGCGTCAAAATGTGGTTTGTCCACAGCCCAACTCCCTTCTTCAATATTAGATGTAATCGATAGCCTAACGAAAGCGGGCTATGAGGCATATATTGTGGGCGGCGGTGTTCGCGATATGATGTTAGGTCTTAATCCCAAGGATTTTGATGCTGTCACCAATGCAACACCAGCACAAGTGAAAGAAGTTTTTGGTCGACGTTGCCGAATTATTGGTCGACGTTTCGAATTAGCACATGTTTATTCTGGTCGCGAACTGATTGAAGTCGCAACTTTCCGCGCTCCTCCCAAAAAAGCAGTCACCAGTGCTTCTGGTATGATCCTGCGAGATAATAATTGGGGAACAATTGAGCAAGATTTTGCACGTCGAGATTTCTCAATTAATACTTTGTATTATCAACCGCGCCAAGCGATCGTGTTAGATTTTTGTCATGCAGTTGATGATATTAAAACGCGTACTTTGCGTTTTCTAGGTGAGCCTGCACAGCGATTTGAAGAAGATCCTGTTCGGATGTTACGTGCTTTACGTTTTGCTGCGAAACTCAACTTCCAAATTGATCAATCGATTATTGATGTTTTTGATGTTGAAATGACGCAACTGTTGCGTGACGTTTCGCCTCATCGATTATACGATGAGTCTCAAAAATTATTTACTATGGGACATCTTGCACGCGTTTTGCCGATGCTGATTGAGTTTGGTGTTTGGAAGCAATTATTTGCTGAAATTCCTCCAAATCTAACAGCTTTCATTGAACGTGCAGCTAAAAATACTGATCAACGAATTCAAATTGGTAAGACCATTAATCCCGCATTTTTTTATGCAGTATTGTTGTGGAAGCCTTTCTTAGAACGTTGCGATTTTTATTTAAATAAAGGTGTTGTTCCTGCTGAAGCACGTGCCCAAGCCGGTTTGGATGTATTGAAACGTCAAGCCACACGTACCATTATTCCTCGTTTTGCTGAAACTTTTATTCGTGAAGTATGGGAAATGCAAACCCGTTTGCTCAATCCAAAACCACAGCAAATTGAAGCTTTAGCTGGACATGCACGTTTCCGTGCAGGCTTTGACTTCTTATTGTTACGTGAGAAATCAGGTGATGGCAGTACCGAAGGCATGGGGATTTGGTGGGAAGCTTACCAAGAAATGTCAATCGATCAGAAAGAAGTCGCAATTCGTCAGTACAACCGTCAACGTAGTAAAACGCGTCGTAAGACAGTTGAAGTTGATGAGCCAAAGACTACTGAGATTGAGCCTTTGGTGAATGTCCCTGAGCCGAGAAGCCGTCGTGCCAAGAAAGAACGTGTTAGAGCAGATGAATCAACTAGCCGTTTTATTGAAAAAGCGACTGCCGTTTCAGGACAAATCAATGCAGATCATCCGATCCTTAAGCGTAAGCGTGTACAACGTGATCTGAGCCAAGTGGTTTTTGGACCGACGCAATGACTATTCGTACCTATATCGGTTTAGGCAGTAACTTAGGTGATTCACAACAGATTCTTAGCGAAGCTGTTGTGAAGTTGGCTAGTTTAGGTTCGTTAAAAGTTTCAAGGCTTTATCAAAGTCCACCGATGGGTCCTCAGGACCAGCCAAATTATCTAAATGCCGTTGTTCAATTGGACACGACACTTGAAGCACTTGCCTTATTAGACCAATTACAACAATTTGAGCAAGAAGCAGGTCGTATTCGTTTAAGGCGATGGGGAGAGCGCACGCTTGATTTAGATCTATTGATTTATGGTCAAGAGCAGATTCAAAATGAACGTTTGACCGTACCACATATTGGTATTTTAGAACGTGATTTTGTGATCCTTCCCTTATTAGATTTAGATGCTCATTTACAATTAAATGGGCACTCATTAAAAGATTTAGAACTAGTGCAGCAAGCAAACTTGACTGTAATCGCAGATCAATCTTGGGCAACTGCGTAAGATTGTTTCGTTCTGGAAATGCCTGCAGAGGATATCATCATGATTAGTCTAAGTGACTTAAGAAAATTTAAAGCTGATGGACGTAAGTTCTCATGTCTTACCTGTTACGATGCAAGTATGGCTAAAGCGATGGAATTGGCTGAGATTGATACAATTTTAATTGGTGATTCTCTAGGAATGGCGATTCAAGGAAGAGATTCCACACTTCCTGTGACAGTTGAAGATATGGCTTATCATACAGCAGCTGTACGTCGTGGTAATTCGCACGCCTTAATTATGACTGATCTACCATTTATGAGTTATGCAACGCTTGAAGATGGTTTGAAAAATGCGAAAGCAGTAATGCAAGTTGGCGCGCAGATGGTCAAGATTGAAGGTGGTGCTTGGTTAAGTGAATTAGTCCAAGTTTTGACACGTAATGGTATTCCTGTCTGCGTGCATTTGGGTTTAACGCCACAATCAGTACACGTATTTGGTGGCTATAAACTTCAAGCACGAACGCGTGAAGCAGCAGATCAATTAATTGCGGATTGCCAAGCTGTGGTTGATGCAGGTGCTGCGGTATTATTATTAGAGTGTGTTCCAGCTCAGTTAGGCAAGGAAATTGCTGAATTATTCCCAAATACTCCAGTGATTGGTATTGGTGCAGGCAATGAAACTGATGGACAAGTCTTGGTTGTACAAGACATGCTTGGTTTGACTTTTGGTCGAGTTGCGCGTTTTGTGCGTAATTTCATGAAAGAACAAGCGGGCGAAACAGCAATTGTAGATGCATTTAAATCGTATCATGCAGCTGTTCAAAACCAATCATTTCCTGCTAAAGAACACACTTTTCAAGTTGAGCTCTAACTCATGAAAACAGAAACAACAATACAAGGCTTAACTGCATCATTAGCTCCAGCAAGAACAGCAAAAAAACTTATTGGTTTTGTTCCAACTATGGGGAACTTGCATGAAGGTCATTTGACTTTAGTGCGCGCTGCAAAAAAAATCTGTGATGTCGTGGTGGTGAGTATTTTTGTTAACCCAATCCAGTTTGGTGCGGGTGAAGATTTTGATAGTTATCCACGTACCTTAGAACAAGATAGTCGTTTGTTGGCAGATGTAGGGTGTGACATTATTTTTGCCCCTTCTGTCGACCAAATGTATGGCAAGCAGCCTCGTTTAACCAATATTAGTGTTAGTCAAATTACCAATGATTTATGTGGTCAATCGCGTCCAGGTCATTTTGATGGCGTGGCGGTTGTTGTCACTAAACTATTCAATATTGTACAACCTGATTATGCTTTTTTTGGGCAAAAAGATTATCAACAATTGGCTGTAATTCGTCAGTTGGTGCAGGATTTAAATATTCCATTAGAAGTCATCGGTGTACCAATTGTACGAGCAGCAGATGGCTTGGCTTTAAGTTCACGCAATGGTTATTTGTCGGAAGAGCAACGAAGTATTGCGCCAACAATTTATCAGTTGTTAAAACAAGCTGAGGTTGGATTGGGAGAGGGGCAATCACTTTCACAAGTGTTAGCAAATATCTCAACGGAATTGACACGAGCTGGATTTGTTGTGGATTATGTAGAGGCTCGTCAACCTAATTTGCAACCAATTGACGAGTTTGATCGTGATTTAGTTTTATTTATTGCGGCTAAATTAGGTTCAACACGTTTGATTGATAATTTACAAATTAATTTCAAAACATAAAATAAATTAAAGGGCGATATGCGATGAAGCGTATTCTTATCGTTACAGGACAGTCAGGTTCAGGAAAATCATCTGCATTACAGGTGCTTGAAGATTTGGGCTATTATTGTATAGATAATTTACCTTTGGCATTATTGCCTGAAATTGTAGCTAAACTGGATCATGAAAATAATTTAGAGCAGTTAGCATTAGGTGTGGATATTCGAAGTACTCGTGCGGATATGCAAGAGTTCGATCATGTTTTTGAACAATTAAAAAAACATGGTACGGTGGATATCATTTATTTAACCACGCAAGATCAAGACTTAGTTGCACGGTTTAGCTCTTCGCGTAGACCACATCCTTTAGCAAATCGTTTTAATAGCCTGTTGCAATGTATACAGGAAGAAAAACAGTTGCTTATCCCGATACAATTCCGCTCTACGGTGCATATTGATACGACGGGTAAAAGTGTTCATGATCTCAAACATATCTTGCTGTCTCGATTGGGGCAGTCTGATAAGTTGATTGTGATTCTACAATCGTTTGGCTATAAACATGGCATTCCGCTTGATGCCGATTATGTATTTGATGTGCGTCATTTACCTAATCCGCACTGGGATTTAGAGTTGCGTCGTCTTTCTGGGTTGGATGATCCAGTCTGCCGTTTTTTAGAAAGCAATCAACAAACCAATGAAATGTTTACCGATATTTATAACTTCTTGGAAAAATGGTTGCCAGCTTTTGCGGAAGGACATCGACATTACATGACCATTTCAGTGGGATGTACAGGTGGGCAACATCGTTCAGTTTATATCGTGGATAGACTCAAACAGGCCCTTAAGGCAAAATGGACTGTCCAAATCTTACATAGAGAAATGAAGCACTGGTCATGATAGACACAACAATTGATGTAATTAATAAACTCGGTTTACATGCACGTGCATCTGGTAAACTTATTGAAGTCACAACCAAGTTTAGCTCTTCGATACAAATTGGTAAGGGTGAAAAATTGATTGATGCAAAAAATATTATGTCATTGTTGATGTTGGGTGCTGGTAAAGGCACAACATTAAGATTGGTGATTGATGGTGCTGATGAAGAAAAAGCACTGGAAGAAATTCAAACGCTGTTCGCAGCAAAATTTTATGAGGCAGAGTAATAGTGGCACGTGGTACCCAACAACGTTATACAGATGAAGATTTTGAGTCATTAGAAGGACGTGCGAGTAGAACCGAGCAAAAAAAAGCTGTGCAACGTATGGCTGCTTTAGGTGAGCAATTGGCTCAACTCAATCCAAAACAAATTCAAAAGCTTCCTGTCGATGAGCGTTTGATTGATGCATTACTTGAAGTGCAGAAGATCAGTTCATTTGAAGCACGTCGTCGTCAGTTTCAACGTGTTGGTAAGTTATTGCGTAATGAAAATGAAACCACGATTTTATCTTATTTGACACCACAACAAGGTGCTAAAAAACAAATGCAATTGATGCGTTGGGTGGATCGAATGATTGATCAAGGTGATCCAATCATTAATGAGTTTAGTAAAGTGTTTAATGCTTCTGAACGCCATACTTTGCGTCAGCATGTTTTACGCATTCATCGAGATATCAAACAGCAGGTGAGTGAAGAAGAACTTGCCGCATCTAAGCTCAAATTTGTGAACTATGTGCAGCAAGTCGCCTTGTTATCTGATCAAGGTTAAAGCCAAAAGAAGTTTCAGTTGAAACTTCTTTTTTTTGTTTTTAGGGGTTAATTTTCAAACGAAATGCTTGCTCGTTCTTTTGCCCATTCTCTTAAAATAAATTTCTGTAATTTCCCTGTCGATGTTTTTGGAATCTCAGTAATTACCACATCTTTAGGAACTTTAAAGCGAGCCAGTTCTTTTTGGCAATGTGCAATAATCTCTTCTGCGGAAGCAGATGCACCTTGTTTCAACTCAATAAATGCACAAGGCACTTCTTGCCAACGTTCATCAGGTTTTGCGACCACTGCGGCGGTGAGTACAGCAGGGTGGCGGTAAAGTACATCTTCGACTTCGAGCGATGAAATATTTTCGCCACCTGAAATGATAATATCTTTAGAGCGATCAGTAATTTTGGCATAACCATCAGGATGGCAAACAGCTAGATCTCCTGTATGAAACCAGCCACCTTTAAAAGCTTCTTCGGTCGCTTGTGGATTTTTGAGATAACCTTTCATCACGATATTACCACGGAACATAATTTCGCCCATGGTTTGCCCATCATTCGGTACGGGTTGCATCGTTTCAGGATCAAGTACTCGCATACTGTCTTGGAGTGGATAAGGAACACCTTGACGAGAGTGTAGCTGTGCTTGTTCTTGAATAGATAAGTCACTCCATCCTGCTTGCGAAGCACATAATGCCGATGGACCATATGTTTCTGTCAAACCATAGACATGATTAACATTAATTCCAATATGGCGCATACCTTCAATAATCGCAACGGGCGGAGCAGCTCCAGCAACCATGACTTCAACATGGTGGTTGAAAGCTGTTTTTTGTGCTGCTGGAGTATTGATGAGCATCGATAAGACAATTGGCGCACCGCAGAAATAATCGACTTTGTGTTCAGCGATATATTTAAAAATTAAAACTGGATCAACTCGACGTAAGCAAATATTGGTGCCGCCACTAGCTGCAATTGACCATGCAAAACACCACCCATTACAGTGAAATAATGGTAGCGTCCATAGATAAACTGCACGAGGTTTCATGCCACATGCCAAAATATTACTGGCTGCATTGAGATAAGCACCACGATGGTGATAAACCACACCTTTTGGATTGCCTGTGGTGCCTGAAGTGTAATTCAGACTAATCGCATCCCATTCATCTTGTGGAAGTAGCCATTCAAATTCAGGATTACCTTCAGCCAACCACGATTCATATTCATATTGCCCAAGTGCAATTTGCTCACCTTCATACTCCTGATCAAATACATCAATCACAATAATATCTTGAGTGATCAGCTTTAACGCGTCTTCAGCAAGTGATCTGAATTCTGGATCGACCAAAAGAACTTTTGATTCTGCATGAGCCAGCATAAAAGCAATGGTTTTGGCATCGAGGCGAGTATTCAGCGTATTGAGTACTGCACCTGCCATTGGTACAGCAAAATGTGCCTCAATCATTGCAGGTACATTCGGCAAAAGTACCGAAACGGTATCATTCTTTTGAATTCCTAACTGAGTGAGCTGATGTGCAAACTGGCGGCAACGTTGATAGCTTTGTTGCCATGTGATTTGACGTTCCCCATGAATAATTGCGGCTTGGTGTGGATAAATATAAGCAGCACGTTCTAAATAACGTAAAGGCGATAAAGCAACGAAATTTGCAGGGGTTCTCGGTAATTCATCATATGCACTAACCATGTGTTTGCTCCATTTGTGTTTTTTTCATTTATATCTATATCAACATAGTGTGTCATTCAGTCTAAATCATTTAGGCTTTAGTCGGAGATGAAGCCTAATCAATCTAGGTTTTTATGATTCAAAGGTTTCATCCTCAACTAAACCTGTGTAAAATCTTGAATACTTTTTTATCCGCCGTTTTTTATCTTTTGAGGTTCGCCTCAATACATAATCTCGCGGTGATATGCTCCTTCGTATAGGGCATCACTCCTTAAGGATTTTATTATGCCAATTATCACTTTGCCAAATGGCGATCAAAAACAGTTTGATCAAGCCGTATCTGTGATGGACGTTGCATCAAGCATTGGTCCGGGTCTTGCGAAAAATACCGTAGCAGGTCGTGTCAATGATCGTCTAGTCGATGCTTCAGACTTGATTACCGAAGATGCAACTTTGCAAATTATCACGCCTAAAGATGAAGAAGGCGTAGAAATTATTCGTCACTCTTGCGCACATCTCGTTGGTCACGCTGTTAAGCAGCTGTTTCCAGAAGCAAAAATGGTAATTGGTCCAGTCATTGAAGAAGGTTTCTACTATGACATCTGGATGCCACGTCCTTTTACTTTAGATGATATGGCAGCGATTGAAGAGCGTATGAAAAAGCTCATCGACCAAGATTATGATGTCATCAAAAAAATGACACCACGTGATGAGGTGATTGCAGAATTCACAGCACGTGGCGAAGAATACAAATTGCGCTTGATCGCAGACATGCCGAATGAAACACAAATGGGCTTGTACTACCATCAAGATTATTTGGATATGTGCCGTGGTCCGCACGTACCAAACACTAAATTCTTAAAATCATTCAAGCTCACAAAAATCTCTGGTGCTTACTGGCGTGGTGATGCGAAGAATGAACAGCTTCAACGTATCTATGGTACGGCTTGGGCTGATAAAAAACAGTTAGCTGCATATATCAAACGTATCGAAGAAGCAGAAAAGCGTGACCATCGTAAAATTGGTAAGGCTTTAGATTTATTCCATATGCAAGAAGAAGCACCGGGTATGGTGTTCTGGCATCCAAATGGTTGGACAATCTACCAAGTGCTTGAGCAATACATGCGTAAAGTTCAGCAAGACAATGGCTACCTAGAAATTAAAACGCCGCAAATCGTCGATTTTACGCTTTGGGAAAAATCTGGTCATGCAGCCAACTACGCAGACAACATGTTTACAACTCATTCAGAGAGTCGTAACTATGCTGTTAAGCCAATGAACTGTCCTTGTCACGTACAAGTGTTTAACCAAGGCTTGAAATCTTACCGTGATTTACCAATTCGTTTGGCTGAATTTGGTTCTTGTCACCGTAATGAGCCATCAGGTTCTTTACACGGGATTATGCGTGTTCGTGGATTTACCCAAGATGATGCGCATATTTTCTGTACTAAAGAACAAATTGGTAAAGAAGTTGCTGACTTTATTAAGCTGACTTTAGATGTTTATAAAGACTTTGGCTTTGAAGAAGTACAAATGAAATTGTCTACACGTCCTGAAAAACGTGTCGGTGATGATGCACTTTGGGATTTGGCTGAAAAATCTTTGGCGGATGCTTTAGATAACGCAGGCTTGGCTTGGGATTTGCAACCTGGTGAAGGTGCATTCTATGGTCCGAAAATTGAATTTTCATTGAAAGATTGCTTAGGCCGTGTATGGCAGTGCGGTACGATTCAATGTGACTTCAACTTACCAATTCGCTTAGATGCGTCTTATGTCACTGAAGACAACGATCGTGATCAACCAGTCATGCTTCATCGTGCAATTCTTGGTAGTTTTGAGCGTTTTATTGGTATACTAATTGAACACTATGCGGGCTTTATGCCGCCTTGGTTAACACCAATTCAAGCGTGTGTTATGAATATTACTGATTCACAAGCAGAAGCATGTGAACAAGTGGTTGCAAAACTCAAAGAAAATGGTCTTCGTGCTATTTCTGACTTGAGAAATGAAAAGATCGGATTTAAGATTCGTGAGCGTACCCTAGAGCGTATTCCTTACCTTCTAGTTCTTGGTGATCGAGAAGTTGAAGAAGGTACTGTTAATGTGCGTACTCGCTCAGGAAAAAATTTAGGTACTATGTCAGTAGATGCATTTATTGACCTAGTGAAATCTGCCGTTGCCGAACGCGGCCGGTACATTGTGGAGTAATAAAGATTAAACAGCCTGACCGTAACCAGCAACAAGGTGCTAAAAGTAACCGTCCTGCAATTAACGAAGAGATCCGTGCGAAAGAAGTACGCCTCGTCGCTGCAGATGGAGAACAAAAAGGTGTTGTTTCATTAACTGAAGCATTACGTGCTGCTGAAGAAGCTAATCTTGACCTTGTTGAGATTGTTGCTAATGCAGAACCGCCTGTTTGTAAAATCATGGACTACAACAAGCACTTATTTGACTTAAAGCAAAAGCAAAAAGATGCGAAGAAAAAACAGCATCAAGTGCAAGTGAAAGAAATCAAGTTACGTCCTGCAACGGACGTAGGTGATTACCAAGTAAAATTGCGTGCAATTTTACGTTTCCTTGAAGAAGGAAATAAGGTAAAAATTACCTTGCGTTTCCGTGGTCGTGAGATGGCACATCAACAGCTTGGTTTGGCTCAATTGCAAAAAATTGAAGCTGACGTTGCTGAGTTTGGCGTAGTTGAACAAGCGCCGAAGATGGAAGGTCGTCAGATGGGCATGTTACTTGGTCCGAAAAAGAAAAAGTAATTTTTCTTTAGAAAAAGCACCGCAACAAGCGGTGTTTTTTTATGTCAAAAAATAATATATTTATCTACTTAAAATTTATCCATATCACTCAACAATATCTAAAATAAAATATGATAGGTTTGATTGATAATTACATAATTTAAGAATAGGAACATTTATGACTACAATTATAGGAACTAAAGAACTCGCAGAAATTAATCAAAAAGTGGTGCAAAATGGTGAAGTATTGCCACAGGTAAAGCTCAAAGATGGTAGTCGGGTGCAAACAGGAACAGTTGCCACCATGTTGCATAATATTAATCTCTATAATGCAGGCGTTCGAGGTGCGGTAGAGGAAGAGCTGATTTTAGCAGTTCCAACTTTATTTAAAGTGGGTATGTTTGATCTATTCTCTGCCGATGAGTGGATCAATGGAACTAATGCGGGGCGTAGATTTGTAGGAGAACAAGCAAAACAATTCTTAGCTGATCGGATTTAGATATTTAAAAAGATTACCTTTGAAAACACGGTTTTATTGTTTCTTTTCGTGCTGGTTTGCTGATCATTTACTATGAAATGTGCTATAACGCAACAACAGTCAAGATAACCATGAATAGGACAATATAATGATTGACTTATATTATTGGGGTACACCTAACGGCCATAAAATAACAATTGCCTTGGAGGAAATGGGAGTCGAATATCAGATTTTTCCTATTAATATTTTAGAAAATGATCAGTTCCAACCAGACTTCTTAAGAATCTCTCCTAATAATAAAATTCCAGCGATAGTTGATCAAAATGGACCACGAGGTGAACCGATTTCTGTATTTGAATCAGGTGCGATCCTACAATATTTAGGTCGAAAGACTGGATTATTCTATCCTACGGATGAACAAGAGCGAGTTGAAGTGGAGCAATGGTTAATGTGGCAAATGGGTGGGTTTGGTCCAATGCTAGGGCAAAATCATCATTTTAATAAATTTGCACCTGAACGTATTCCTTATGCAATTGATCGTTATATCAATGAGACTAAGCGCCTTTACACCGTTTTAAATAAGCAATTGATTGGTCAGAAGTTCGTGGCGGGTGAGTATTCAATTGCTGATATGGCAATCTTGCCTTGGGCATTGCGTTATGAATGGCAAGGCATTCAACTTGAAGATTATCCATATGTGCAAGACTATATTGATCGCTTAACGGCGCGTTCTGCGATACAAAAAGCTTTATCGATCCAAGTCTAATATTTTACTGTGTTAAAGTTTGCCTCATGAGTTATTGGTTGTTGTTCATATCTGCTTTTGGGGCTGCGACGTTATTACCTTTACAGTCGGAAGCAGTATTAATAACCTTATTGATACAAGGGCTTTCTAATCCTCTTTATCTGATCTTGATTGCAACCATTGGAAATGTCTTGGGTTCATGTGTGAATTGGTGGTTAGGACTGAAAATTGAACATTTTAAAGATAAAAAATGGTTTCCTGTTTCTGGACGGCGTTTAGAGCAGGCACAACAGATTTATCATAAATATGGTTTTTATTCCCTGCTACTGAGTTGGACGCCTGTGATTGGTGATCCGATTACCTTGATTGCGGGATTGATGAAAGAAAATTTTTGGCGATTTTTATTGATTGTCACCATCGCCAAAGGTGGGCGTTATTTAACATTGTATGTGTTATATCTTGGAGTTGTTTGAAAAAAGGGAAAGTTTGACTTTCCCTAAAACCTTTAATGATCAGTACCTTTAGTAATATCGACTTTAAATAAATCGCTGGTTTTAAACCAACAGTAAGTTACAACTGCAAGCGTCATACAACCACCAAATATGGTCGCAGTGATTGTTCCGAGATATTTGGCTGCCAGACCTGATTCAAAAGCCCCGAGTTCATTACTCGATGAAACGAACATTCCATTTACCGCAGCCACTCGACCTCGCATATTTTCAGGCGGGAAAATTTGTAGCACAGTTTGACGAACCACGACAGAAACACTGTCACAAGCACCGGTCATGGCTAAGGCAAATAGTGATAGCCATATATTGTTTGAAAAGGCGAACAGAATGGTAAAAATACCAAAGCCAGCGACAGCCAATAACATATTCCGCCAAGCGTGATGCATCGGTGGGAACTTGGTGAGTACGATCATCGTAATGAGTGCACCGATCGAAGGGGCTGCACGTAAATAGCCTAAACCTTCAGGACCAACCTTTAAAATCTCTTCTGCAAAAATTGGCAATAATGCAATTACACCACCAAATAATACTGAAACAAGATCTAATGAAATTGCCCATAAAACGATTTTAGTTTTCCAAATAAAGCGGAAACCATCGGTCAGGCTTTGTAAGACATTCTCAGTTTCCATTTTTGGGAATGTTCGTTTCTGTAAGCAATTAATCAAAATAAAGCAGATAGCCAATAATGCTGATACTGCAAAAAGGCTTGTTTCACGTCCCAGAAATGCCAACATAAAGCCACCCAACATTGGCCCGATAATGACACCACTTTGCCAACCGATCGTGGTCCAAGTGGCACCATTTGCATACAGTTCGCGTGGAATTAAAAAGGGTTTGAGTGAGGTTGCTGATGGATTGTAAAAACCTCGAATAGTACCCAAGGCAAATATGACAGCATAAATGCCCCAAGAAAGTGTGCTAATACCAATTTTTTCTAAGCCATGTAAATGGAATAAGCCCCAAAGAACCAAAGGTAAAGGAATGGAAAAGAATAAACAAACCTTCATAATGCTTTGTTTATTCAGTTTATCTGCAAAATAGCCACCCCATAAAGAAAGCGTGATAAATGGGATTGCTTCAGCCAGACCAATAAAACCTAAGGTTAGGGGATCACGAGTGATTTGATAGAGTGAATAAGCAACAATAATTTCCTGAATTAAAATTGCCAGTGTTAAGCAAAATTGATTCAAGGTCACGATAGAGAAATCTCGATACCGTAACGCGGCGAATGCGTCATTCTGAATATTCATAAGAATAAAGATTTAATAATTTGATTCTATTATAGGTGCTGATTTTGTGGATGTTTCTCATAATTTGAGAATTAATTATGGGAAATAACGTTTGAGAAAAATAAAGTAGTTGCTGTTAAAAAATGAGCATTTTACTTTTGTTTTAAAGGCAGATGCTATATGATACTGCCTTCCTTACCTGCAGGTCGATTTGCAATAGTGCAAACGAGCCGAACAGGTGCCCAAAAGAGGTTACTATGGCTAAGTTAAAAACTCGCCGTGGTGCAGCTAAACGCTTTAAAGCGACTGCAAACGGTTTCAAGCGCAAACAAGCATTCAAGCGCCACATTTTGACCAAAAAATCTGCTAAGCGTATCCGTCAATTGCGCGGTTGTGTAATGGTTCACGTAAGTGACGTTGCATCAGTTCGTGCTATGTGCCCATACATCTAAGGAGATTATAAATGGCTCGTGTAAAACGTGGTGTAGTGGCTCATCGCCGTCACAAAAAAATTCTTGCTCGCGCTAAAGGTTACTATGGTGCTCGTTCACGCGTTTACCGCGTAGCGTTCCAAGCGGTAATCAAAGCTGGTCAATACGCTTACCGTGACCGCCGTCAAAAGAAACGTCAATTCCGTGCTTTATGGATTGCGCGTATCAATGCTGGTGCTCGTCTTAACGGTTTGTCTTATAGCCGTATGATCGATGGCTTGAAAAAAGCTCAAGTGATCATCGACCGTCGCGTATTAGCTGACATCGCTATGCATGATGCAGTTGCATTTGCTGCTTTAGCTGAAAAAGCTAAAGGTGCATTAGCTGCATAAGCTTAGAGATTCAAAGAAGGCCGCTTTTTAGCGGTCTTTTTTATTTTTAGTGAATTGGATTTTCAATAATAGATAATAATCAGAGATAGATGATGCAAGACGAAAAATTTTTAAATGATTTAATTCAGCAAGTCCAACAAGGTCGTCAATTTAAATATTTATATTTCTGGGGACATACCCCAAAGCAAACCAATCATGTAGACAGAAGTTGTTTTAGCCAGTGGTTTCCATCGCCATTTAAACAGGAGGGTATTGAATATCTTACGGCGGAACATTATATGATGGCGCAAAAAGCAAAACTCTTTAACGATGATGAGAGATTTAACCAGATTTTGAAGGTCATACATCCGAACGAAGCAAAACAGCTCGGTCGAAAAGTACAGCATTATGACGAGCAATTGTGGCAGGAAAAGCGTTTTGAGATCGTAGTGCAGGCAAATTTGGCTAAATTTTCACAGCATCCTGAGCTAAGAGATTTTCTACTTACCACGCATGGTCGTATTTTGGTTGAAGCATCGCCTGTCGATCAGATTTGGGGGATTGGTATGGCACAAGATCACGAGCATATCCAAGACCCGAATCAATGGCAGGGGTTAAACTTACTTGGATTTGCTCTGATACAGGTTTGGTCTCAATTTCTGGCTCAGTAGTATTGAGCCTTTGAGAAGAAGCTATACTCAGATTTATTGTATAGCCCTTATATAAGTCTGTTCAAACATGCTGATGTTATGACGATAGAATTTGAGCTATCATCTGAATCTGATTTTATCAACATCTATGAATATGACTGAGCGTTTGATGGGAGTTATAGCCCAAAATAATAAGCAACTAGACAAATAATCACGGTTAATATAATCAATTTAATTACGCCAGACGCACCTACTTTATGATGGTGGGACTTATCAATCTGATGTGGAATTTCCATGGTTCGGTCAATGATTTCAGGTTCTTCTGCCGTAAGTTGAGCCGTTTGGTAGTGATTTGCGGTTTTTACAATCAGCTTTGCAAATAAGTCATCAGTTTTTTGTGAAAAATTACGGAGATTAATCTGTTCTTCAGGGCTAATTAACTCACCTGTAGCCGTATAAGGATGCTTTCTTTGTTGTTCTAAATAATCAGTTAATGCTTGTGTGCGATGTAATAATCGATGTGCACAATCCGCTGGATAATCTGTTGGAATCAATGCTAATTGTTTGCTAGAAAGATGTATAAGATCAGCTTCATAACCATAAAAAGGCAAATCTTGTTGTTCTGGCTCTGGAAAATGTTCAGCATATTTACTATCGAACAGTTCTTTCTCCAAGAAAATGGCAACCTGATTCCAATTTACCTTCTGTAAGTCAGCATCAATTTTTTTAGCGAATTTATCATTCAACTCATAACGCCAAAATATTTCTTGGCGGAGTGTTGTTTGTTGAGGTGCCGGCACATTAAAGGCTTGATCACTGTTATCCCATTCAGCCAGTTCATGTCCACAGATCCATGCGGTTTTTTTATTGCCTTGATGGCTCACAATAAAATGCGCAAAGGGAAGCAGCTCTACGTTAGCATTTGGATTTTGCTCATCATTAAGTAAGCTAGATAAATGTAGGCTGAGTTTTTTAACACCTTGTTTTTTTAAGCCTTCAAGCCAAATCTGGAAATGTTGTGCCAACAGGCGTTGAGACAGTAAGTCTCTAAAAATGAGTCGATTTTGATTGAAAATCGGATGTTCAATCCAACGACTAAAATTGAGATTTCCTGCTAAATACTCATTGCCATAAGTCACTAGTGTAAGCTGTTGTTTCCAGATTTGATCAAGCGCCATCGTTATTCTTTCTCATTGACGATATCGGTATCTTATACATTTTATTCAATTGTTGAGTAATTTTTCGGAAATTTTAGTTGATCTGCTTAGGTATCTTGTTATTTTATTTTTGCATCTATATTTTCAAAAGTACGCTATTTAAACCGCTGTTTATTTTCATCAAACTGGTAAAAAGCTGATAAACTATAGCGTTTTATTATATTTCTATATTTTGTTGCTTTGAGAGTTACTATGTCACTGGAAGCCCTGACCACTGAAGCGCTTGCTGCCATTGCAGCGGCTCAAGACCTTGCTGCACTCGATCAAGTTCGTGTGCAATTTACAGGGAAGAAAAGCCAGCTCGCAGAACAGTCGAAAGCACTTGGAAAAATGGATCCTGAAGAGCGAAAAGTACAAGGTGCTGCGATTCATGCTGTGCGTGAAGCAATCAATGCAGCTTTGACTGAGCGTCAACAGACATTACAACAAGCTGAACTTGCAAAAAAATTAGCAAGTGAAACCATTGATATTACCTTGCCGGGCCGCGGTCAGCGCATGGGAAGTATTCATCCTGTTACTCAAGTACAAGAGCGTATTTGCCAATTCTTTACCAAAGCAGGTTTCCAAGTTGCTCATGGTCCAGAAGTTGAAGATGATTATCACAACTTTGAAGCCTTAAATATTCCGGGACATCACCCAGCCCGTGCGATGCATGACACTTTCTACTTTGATGCAACGCATTTGCTTCGTACCCATACTTCGGGCGTGCAAATTCGAACTATGGAAACTAGTCAGCCGCCAATTCGTATCGTGTGTCCTGGCCGTGTTTATCGTTGTGACTCAGATCAAACCCATTCGCCAATGTTCCATCAGATCGAAGGTTTGTACGTTGCTGAAAATACCAGCTTTGCTGAGTTAAAAGGTTTATTGATTAACCTACTCAATGAGTTCTTTGAAAAAGATTTAAAAGTACGTTTCCGTCCATCTTACTTCCCATTCACTGAGCCAAGCGCTGAAGTGGATATCATGGATGAACGTGGTCGTTGGTTAGAAGTTTTAGGCTGTGGCATGGTACATCCAAATGTACTGCGTGCTGCAGGAATTGATCCTGATAAATACAAAGGCTTTGCCTTTGGTTTAGGGGTAGAGCGTTTTGCAATGTTGCGTTATGGCATCAATGATTTACGTATGTTCTACCAAAATGATGTGCGTTTCTTACGCCAGTTTGCCTAAACAGTTTTTCAGGATTAAAGAAGGTTTATACACATGAAAATTAGTGAAAATTGGTTGCGCAGCTGGGTAAACCCAGCCATTGATAGCGATACATTGTCTGATCAATTGACCATGTTGGGTTTGGAAGTTGATGAGTTAGCACCTGTTGCAAAACCATTTACGGGTGTAGTTGTCGGTGAAGTGCTCACAGTTGAACAACACCCAGATGCAGATCGTTTACGTGTGACCACGATTAATATTGGTTCAGGTGAACCCTTACAGATCGTATGTGGTGCGCCAAATGTTCGCGTGGGCATGAAAGCCCCTGTTGCGACGATTGGTGCAGTATTACCAGGTGATTTTAAAATTAAAAAAGGCAAGTTACGTGGTGTTGAATCACAAGGCATGCTTTGCGGTGCTTCTGAAATTGATTTAGAAGACAAAATTGATGGTTTGTTAGAATTGCCTGCTGATGCGCCAGTGGGAATGAGTATTCGTGAATATTTAAAACTTGATGACAATGTGATTGACATCAGTATCACGCCAAACCGTGGTGACTGCTTTAGTATTCGCGGGATTGCACGTGAAATCGCGGTGATTAACCAGCTTGAAGTGAATGAGCCGAAGATTCAGGCCATTGCAGCAAATATTACTGATGAGAAAGCGGTCAACATCAGTACAGAAGGTACATCACGTTATTTAGGTCGTATCGTTAAAAATGTGAATGTAAAAGCGCCGACACCTGAATGGATGGAACAGGCATTGGCACGCTCAGGCATCCGTACGCATAGTATTTTGGTGGATATTACCAACTATGTATTACTTGAGCTTGGTCAACCGATGCATGCCTTTGATTTGGCAAAAATCGAAGGTTCAATTCAAGTTCGTCAAGCCAAAGCACAAGAAAAACTGACTTTATTAAATGATCAAGAAGTTGAATTGCAAGATGACATCATGGTCATTGCCGATGATCAAAAACTATTGGCGATAGCAGGGATTATGGGTGGGTTGGATTCATCGGTAACTGATGAAACTCAAGATATCTTCCTTGAAAGTGCGTTCTTTGCACCTTTAGCTATTGCAGGGCGTGCTCGTCGTTTCGGTTTGCATACTGACTCATCACAGCGCTACGAACGTGGCGTTGACTTTGAATTGCCAATGATTGCAATGCATCGTGCTTCTGAACTGATTCAAGCCTTTGCAGGTGGCGAATTTGGCCCAATTACTGTTGCTGAGCAAGCAGCTTTATTGCCGAAGCGTGAAGCGATTGCATTGCTACAAGCACAGGTTGATCAGTTGTTGGGTTATGAAGTGGCTGGTGATTTTATTGCGGATGCGTTAACACGGTTGGGCTGTGTGGTGGAAACCAAAGCTGAAGGTGAGTGGAGTGTTATCCCACCATCACATCGCTATGATATGACAATTTATCAAGACCTGATTGAAGAAGTTGCTCGTATTCATGGTTATGACAATATCCAAATCAGTTTGCCAAAAATTGATGTGAAATTGGAGAAATATCAAGATCGTTTTGAAATCGCTCAATTACGTCAAACTATTGCAACCTTGGGTTACCAAGAAGCGATTAGTTTTAGCTTTGCTGATGCAAAACTTGAAAAGCAATTGAATCCAAATGTACACCCGTTGATGTTGGCGAACCCGATTTCAAGTGATTTGGCAGCAATGCGTAGTACCTTGCTTTCAAGCTTGATTCCTTGTGTTCAATACAACTTAAACCGTCAGCAGCAGCGTGTTCGTTTCTTCGAACTCGGTTTGCGTTTTGATTATCAGAATGCGCAAAGCATTCATGATCTAAAACAGATCCCAACTTTGGCATTGATTGCGGTTGGTTCACGTGTACCAGAATCTTGGCATGCAAAACCACAAGCCATGGACTTCTTCGATTTCAAAGGTGAGGTTGAAGAGATTTTAGCTGCCGGTCGTATTGCTGTTGAATTTGTTCGTACTGAACGCGAGTGGTTACATCCAGGTCAGGCAGCTGAAATTTTAGTGAATGGGCAGTCAATTGGTTATCTGGGTCGCTTACATCCATCTTTGGAAAATGAACTAGATTTGGGCACAACTTGGGTGGCTGAACTGGATCAGCAGGCAGTTTTGCAATCTTATGTATCTAATTTTACAGAATTATCACGTTTTCCATCGGTTAGACGTGATATTGCGCTTTTAATCTCTGATAATATTGAGGTAAGAGATATTCAGCGGTTAATTGAGCAGACTGGTGGTGAGTTACTCGACTCAACATGGTTGTTCGATGTGTATACGGGGCAAGGGGTTGAACAAGGCAAGCGCTCTTTAGCATTTGCAGTGTTGTGGCAACATCCAGCACGTACGCTTGAAGATGCTGAAATTAAATCTGGTATGGATAACATTATTCAAGTGTTGGAAGACACTTACCAAGCGACATTGAGGGCCTCATGACAGCATTAACAAAAGCAGAGATGGCGGACCATTTAAGTGAGCTTACTAGCTTAAATCGCCGTGAAGCAAAACAGATGGTTGAGTTGTTTTTTGATGAGATCAGCCAAGCATTAATTGCTGGTGAACAAGTCAAACTTTCTGGTTTCGGTAATTTTGAATTACGTGATAAACGTGAGCGTCCAGGACGCAATCCCAAAACGGGTGAAGAAATTCCGATTTCTGCCCGCCGCGTGGTTACGTTTAGAGCGGGTCAAAAATTTAGACAGCGCGTTGGAAATGAGCAGATCGATTGATCTGCTTTTTTTTATAGTTATATTTTTATTTGATTAGAAACCTAGGCGTAAAAAAAGAGAACCTATAAAGGTTCTCTTTTTGATAATCTAAAAATATTAGATTATTGAGCAGCAGAAGCTGGAGCAGCTTCAGAAGCAGCAACGTCAGAAGCAGCAGTAGCAACGTCAGAAGCAGCAGCAGCAACGTCAGAAGCAGCAGCTTCAACAGCAGTAGTAGCTTCAGAAGCAGCAGCTACAGCTTCAGAAGCAGCAGCGTTAGCATCAGCAGCAGGAGCTTCTTCTTTCTTAGAGCAACCAACGAAAGCTAAAGTAGTAGCAATAGCAGCAGCAACAGCGATTTTTTTGAATAACATGGCATCACTCTCATAAAATTGTGAGATTAAAAAAAACCTAGAGTTAGTCTGTTTGTGCTTTTATTATTCCTAAACGCTTTAGGTAACAACGCAGGGAGCAGCCTAACTGGTCTGCTGCTATCCTATCAAAGCAGATCATGAATTACTACTGTTCTGTCCAACAAAACGACAAAAATGGGCAGAATTTGGCTATTTTTTGATAGAAAAAAACTATGGAAATTAAAATTAAAATCGGTATTTTATTGTTTTTATCATTGAAATTAATTTTAAATATATTAAAAACAATAGCTTATTGTTTTATTGGGATTTTAAAATAATCTGTAAATATTATGTAAGTTTGTCAACCAAATAAAAAAGGCTACCATAAAGGTAGCCTTTTTTAATGCACTTATCTTATGTAGATGCTTTACGTTTCATTTGATCAAAGAAGTCATCATTAGTTTTGGTTTCCTTCATACGATCTAATAAGAATTCCATTGCAGCAAGTTCATCCATAGGGTGAAGCAATTTGCGTAAAATCCAAACTTTACGTAGATTTTCTTCACTCATTAGGCGCTCTTCACGACGAGTTCCAGATTTTTTGATATTCATTGCAGGGAATACACGTTTCTCTGCGATACGGCGATCAAGCGTAATTTCTTGGTTACCTGTACCTTTAAATTCTTCGTAAATCACGTCATCCATTTTACTGCCTGTTTCGATCAAAGCAGTTGAAATGATGGTCAGAGAACCACCTTCTTCGATGTTACGTGCAGCACCGAAGAAACGTTTAGGGCGTTCTAATGCGTGAGCATCGACACCACCGGTTAATACCTTACCTGATGATGGAATCACTGTGTTGTAGGCACGCGCAAGACGAGTAATTGAGTCAAGTAAAATCACAACGTCTTTCTTATGCTCAACTAAACGTTTTGCTTTCTCAATCACCATTTCTGCGACCTGAACATGGCGAGCAGGTGCTTCATCAAATGTTGATGCCACAACTTCACCGCGAACAGTACGTTCCATTTCTGTAACTTCTTCAGGACGTTCGTCAATCAAAAGTACGATTAAGAACACTTCAGGATTATTACGCACAATTGATTGAGCAATGTTTTGTAATAGCATTGTTTTACCCGCTTTAGGCGGTGCAACAATAATAGAACGTTGACCTTTACCAATCGGAGCAACCAAATCGACCACACGAGCTGTGAGATCTTCAGTTGTACCGTTGCCCAATTCCATAATCAGTTGTTCTGTTGGGAAGAGAGGGGTTAAGTTCTCGAATAAAATTTTATTACGTGAGTTCTCAGGTGTGTCATAGTTAATTTGATTAACTTTTAGTAATGCAAAGTAACGTTCGCCTTCTTTTGGTGGTCGAATAGTACCTGTAATGGTATCGCCTGTGCGTAAGTTAAAACGGCGAATTTGCGATGGGCTGACATAGATATCATCTGGTCCTGCTAAATATGAACCAGCAGCAGAGCGTAAAAAGCCAAAACCATCTGAAAGAATTTCGAGAACACCATCACCAAAAATTTCTTCGCCATTCATGGCATGGCGTTTTAAAATGGCAAAAATAATATCTTGTTTACGGTTACGTGCCATGCCTTCAAGGCCCATAAACTCCGCAATTTTAATGAGTTCGCCAATGGGTTTTTTCTTGAGTTCAGTTAAGTTCATAAGTGGTCAGACAGAATGGAATAAGTGGAGGAGTGTTTGGAAAGAATAAAAAATCGACCGCATACATACATGCTGATGTAATTGTATAGTTACACAACCACAATTCAGTAGTCTGGTTCATTGTTTCAGAGAGAAATGTGAAAACAATTATTATTGCCGAGCGGCGATCTTATGTTTGTGTCTTGTAAGAAACGCGATGAAGTAGATTCCATTCAAAGCTTCTTGATCCAAGAATATAAGCGAAACTAAGAAATTTGTCAATTTTTACTGAGAAATACGTCGCTTAATTTAGACGTATTTCTCTTATTTATACGGTCAAAATCTCATTAGATATTTTGATCAATAAATGCTGCAAGTTTAGAACGAGGTGCTGCACCGACTTGTTGAGCTACAACTTCGCCATTTTTAAACATTAATAATGCTGGAATGTTACGAATGTTGTACTTCACAGCAGTGTCTTCACATGCAGTCACGTCAACTTTAACGATTTTGACTTTTCCTGCATATTCATTTGAAAGGTCTTCTAGCACTGGTGCAATGGCTTTACATGGCGCACACCAGCCAGCCCAAAAGTCAACAAGTACAGGAGTTTCAGAATCTAAAACATCTGCTTGGAAGTTTTCATCAGTTGTATTAACAATAGTCGCAGACATAAGGTTACTCCAAATTTAATAAATAAAGTGCAAATTCGTTCATCATCAGCATGAATATTACATTGCTACTTTATTCAATGTAAGGGTTTGTTCTGATTATTCAAGTTTCAAAATGAAAAGTCTAATGGATGCTCACGATGTTGAGTATCGACTTCTACAATCATTTATAGCTTAAAAGCGAAAATACGCACCTATTATTGCTTAAAATGACTTTAAAATTATTGGCGTGTGAATTACTCTAATGCGTGAATTGAGCATAGGTTTATATGAATAATGTCTGATTTTCTGATTGATGAAGAATTACTTGCTGCAATTGATATGGGGTCGAATAGTTTCCACTTGGCGATTGCTCGTGTTGATCACGGTGAAGTGAAAAAAGTTGCTTCAATGTCAGAAAAAGTACAATTAGCAGCTGGGCTAGATGAAAATAAAAATTTAACTGAAGCTGCGCAACAGCGTGGATTGGCGTGTTTGGCTCGTTTTGTAGGTCGTTTAAGCTCTGTACAAGCAAATCGTCTAAGAATTGTGGCAACGAATGCTTTAAGACAAGCAAAAAATGGTCATGAATTTATTCAAAAAGCAGCTGAAATCTTACCAAAACCAATTGAAATTATTGCTGGACGTGAAGAAGCGCGTCTGATTTATTTAGGCGTTTCACACACGATGGCCAATGGTGGTCGACGTTTAGTAATTGATATTGGTGGTGGTTCAACAGAGTTCATCATTGGCGAAGAGTTTGAACCGCTACACACTGAATCTTTGCAAATGGGTTGCGTCGCTTACAGTAAAGCTTATTTTGCTGATGGTGAGATTTCAAGCAAGGCTTTTGATAAAGCTGTTGTCGCGGCGCGTAAAGAACTCTCTGCGATTGCAAATACCTATAAAACAGAAGGTTGGGATACTGTTGTTGGTTCAAGTGGAACAATCAAAGCTTGTCGTCAAATTACTGTAAATCTTGGTTTGAGCGATGAACAAGAAAATTTAACTCGCGAAGGCTTATATAAGTTAAAAGATCGTTTGCTTAAATTTAAACATATTTCTGAAATTGATTTTGAAGGTCTACGTGAAGATCGACGAGCAGTTTTGCCAGCAGGTCTTGCGATTTTATATGCCATTTTTGAAGTTTTAGAGCTTGATAAATTGGCATATTCTGATGGTGCTTTACGTGAAGGCGTGATGTATGACTTACTTGGTCGCTTTAAACATGAAGATATTCGTGACCGAAGTGTGCAAGCCTTAATGGGACGTTATAATGCTGACCCAAAGCAAGCTGAACGTGTCGTAAATACAGCACAACAGTTATTTGATGGTGTGGCGGATGCTTTAAATTTAACGACTGAAGACAGTGACTTACTGCGTCGTGCAGCCTATTTGCATGAGATCGGCTTAGCAATTAGCCATGGTGGCTACCATCGTCATGGTGCATATTTATTACAGCACTCCGATATTCCTGGTTTTTCACAAATTGATCAAAATCATCTGTCTCATTTAGTTTCACATCATCGTCGCAAGTTACGTGCTGATGCAAAAAATGACGTTCTAAAAGTTGGTGGTAGTCATTTATTGTATCTCTGCTTGTTGCTTCGTCTCGCTGTTTTGCTGAACCATAGTCGTAGTGATCAGATGCTTCCTGCCATTGAACTGAGCGTTGGAAATGATCAACAATGGCAACTCAGCGTTTCTGGTGATGCTAAACAATGGCCCTTATTGGTTGCAGACTTACATGATGAGCAAGTGCAATTTAAACATTGGGACATTGAGTTAAATATTCAGTCAGACAATTTTGTTGATTAACAATATATCCTTGTTAGGGATTATCTACGACTTATGAAAAATAAAGCGACTCAGTCCAAGGCTTGGGCTACGGTTCAAATTGCACGACATCCTGAACGTCCGCAATTTCTAGATTATGTCAGTGAAATCTTTACTGAATTTGATGCTCTTCATGGTGACCGTTTATATGGTGACGATGGTGCTATGATTGGCGGTTTAGCTCGTTTCGATGGGCAGCCAGTGATGGTGGTTGGTCAACATCGTGGTCGCAGTACGCGTGAAAAATTACAACATAACTTCGGTATGTGTAATCCAGAAGGTTATCGTAAATCACAGCGTTTACTTGATATGGCTGAACGTTTTAATCTTCCAGTATTTACTTTTGTCGATACCATGGGTGCTTATCCTGGTGTAGGTGCCGAAGAGCGTGGTCAAGCAGAAGCGATTGCAACAAGTTTAGCGCAGCTTTCTAGTTTAAAAGTACCTGTGATTGCGACTGTACTTGGTGAAGGCGGTTCTGGCGGGGCACTTGGTATTGGTGTCGCTGACCGTGTGATTATGCTATCGCATAGTATTTACTCAGTGATTTCACCTGAAGGCTGTGCTTCGATTTTATGGAAAACTGCAGATAAAGCTGCTCAAGCCAGTGAAGCGCTTGCATTAACTGCCGACAAGCTGAAAGCTTTAGGTATTGTTGAATATGTAGTTGATGAGGGTGATGGTGCACACTTACAACCTGAAAAAGTCATGCACGATTTGAAAGATGTGTTAAAACAAGCCTTAAATGAATTGCAACCGATGGATGCACAAGAACGATGCGATGCACGTTATCAACGTTTAATGAAATTTGGCAGCAGCAATTTAGGCATCGCGTCTTAGCACAAACTCAGCATTTTTCTGAACAAACTCAATTCTTAATTGGGTGCAGCGGCGGCATGGATTCCATGCTGTTGTTGTATCTGATGTCTGAACTTTTCCCCACCCGAACCCGTGCGATATATATTGATCATCAACTTCAATCGATGAGTGAAGAATGGGGCAATTTAGTACAAAAGCACGCTGATGCGCTAAAGATTCCTTGTGCTTTGCAAAAGGTCTCAGTCGAGTCAGGTAATCTAGAGCAACAAGCACGACATGCGCGCTATCAAGCTTATTGTAGACATTTAACTGAGAATGACATTTTAGTACTCGGGCATCATCAGCAGGATCAAGCGGAAACGCTGTTATTACGACTATTCTCTGGTGCAGGGGTCAATGGTTTGGCAGCGATGCAGCAAATTGATGTTCGGCAAGATATGACCATTTGGCGACCATTTTTAGATATGAGTCGTGAGCAAATTGAGCAATGGTCACAGCAACTTGGTTTTGATTATGTGACTGATCTCACCAATCACGATACGTACTATGATCGGGCATGGTGTCGAGAACAGTTATGGCCTGTATTAGAAAATCGCTTCCCTAAAATGCAGTCAGCTGTGTCACGAACGAGTTATCTGATGCAAGATGCCGCAGAAATTTTAGATGATGTGTTGCAAAGTGATTGGAAATTATGTGCAACTGAGAATGAGCTGGATTTAACTTGTCTGTTGGAATTATCGGATGCACGAAAACGTCAATTACTATCCGCTTGGGTAAAAGCTAAGGATCAATATCGCCCAAGCTACGATATGGTACAACGCTTACAACAAGAGGTTATTCTAGCAAAGCCAGATGCTCAGGCAATTTTACATATCAATCAACACTATTTTGTTCGCTATCAGAAAAAATTATATCGTTTAACTCACAACCAATTATATGCAGAAAAACAATCTACCATTCTGCCTGCATTATTAGAGCGATATGAGATGGGTGAAACGATCAAAGTTGCGGCTGGAACGTTTAAAATCGAATCTCAAGCGATTGGGTTTTCATCCCAGCTTTTAGGGCGAGAGTTAAAGCTGCTGAAACGCCTAGGGGGGGAAAAAATTCATCTCTATGGTCGTGTTGGACATTGGCCACTGAAAAAAGCCATTCAAGATGCACAGATTTTGCCTTGGTTACGTCATACAATTCAAATATTAGTTGTAGATAATGTTATGCTTGGGGTTTTTAGCCCAAAGGGTTTTTGGTTGGCGCAATCTGATTATTTAGAGCAGGGCGGTTGGCAACCAAGTTTAATTTCTGACTGCAATGACTTTTTTCAGCAGTCTTTTTCATATGATGAGTAGGACATGGCGACAACATTGAATCAAAATATTTGTTTTATTGGTGGTGGTAACATGGCGCAAGCCTTGATTGGTGGGCTACTTTCACGTGGTTTACCGACGACCCGCATTACCGTTTCTGATCCAGTTGAACAAATTCGTCACATATTAGAAGAAAAAGGAATTCAAACCACAGTCGATAATGTCGAAGCAGTTAAACACGCCGATGTGGTGGTGTTAGCAGTAAAACCACAAGTTTTGGCAACGGTATTACAACCATTAAAAGACTTATTGTCAGATAAACTCGTGATTTCGATTATTGCAGGTGCTGAAATTCAAACGATTTCAGATTTAATTGGCGGTAGTCAGCGTATTGTTCGTGTAATGCCAAACACGCCAGCATTGGTACAAACGGGTGCACATGGTATTTATGCATCTGAAGCAGTAAATGCTCAAGATCGTGAATTAACCAGTCAAATTTTGGCTGCGACAGGTTTAACCATTTGGGTAGACAATGAAGCGCAAATTGATGCAGTAACAGCAGTCTCTGGTTCTGGTCCAGCCTATTTCTTTTACTTGATGGAAAGTATGATTCGTGCAGGTAAAAACTTGGGCTTAGATGAGAAAGTCGCGACGGCATTGACCCTGCAAACAGCGTTGGGTGCGGCACAAATGGCGATTACTAGCTCAAATTCTCCAACAGAATTACGTAAAAATGTGACTTCTCCAAATGGTACAACGCAAGCGGCTTTAGAAGTGTTTGATCGTGCGCAGATTTCACAAAATATTCAAGCAGCGCTTGCAGCAGCTCAGAAGCGTAGCCAAGAGCTTGCACAAGAGTTGAGTGACAAGACTAAATCGGTTTAAGTAGGATAAGACAATTATGGGTGCAAGTTCTGCGCTAATTTTTGGTGTTTTGATCAATGTTGCAATTTTATTGGTCTTTTTCCGTTTTTTAATGCAATTAGCGGCAGTGAGTCCATACAATCCAGTGGTCCTTTCAACCGTGAAAGCGACTAAGATTGTGGATGTTTTTAGCCGTATTTTTCCCACTCTAGGTAAGGGGCGTGTCAATTTAGCCGCAGTTGCTTTGTTGGTGGTATTGTACTTACTGAAAATTTTTGGGTTGATGTATTTGTCAGGACAAATGCCACATAGTGCGGTGTATCTTGTGATCACGACATTTGTGACGATGATCCAAGATTTAATTCGTTTCTGTCGTTATTTGATTTTTGCAACAATCATTTTGAGTTGGGTGGTGATGTTTACCCAGTCACGGTCACCTTATATTGAAGTGATTCAGGAGCTTGCAGAACCTTTACTTGCACCATTTCGTCGTCTGTTGCCGAATATGGGGATGATTGACCTATCTCCAATTTTGGCTTTCTTAGCTTTATATATTGCTGAGATATTAATGAATGAAGCTGCTAAAGTTCTTTTAACAGGACTTTAATCTGCTTTAAATAAAAAAAGGATTGTGTTACACAATCCTTTTTTTATTGCTCACGTATTAGTGAGCAGCATCCCAGTTAAGGCCCTGTCCAACTTCAACCACAAATGGCACTGAAATTTCTAATACAGACTGCATCACTTTTGCAATCTGTTTTGAAAGTTCATCTGCAATGGTGATATCTGCTTCAAATACCAATTCATCGTGAACTTGTAATAACAGCTTAGCCTGATCTTTTGGTAGGACTTTATCAACTGCAATCATGGCAAGTTTAATGATATCAGCAGCACTTCCTTGCAATGGTGCATTGATTGCTGCACGTTCGGCTGCCTGTTTGATCATTTTATTTGTTGCCATAATGTCTGGTGTATACAGACGACGACCTAAAATGGTTTCAACAAAGCCTTGTTCACGTGCAATCTGACGGGTACGTTCCATATAGTCGAGTACGCCCGGATAGCGTTGGAAATAGCGTGCAATATAGCTACGAGATTCTTCGCGTGTAAAGCCCAGTTGACGAGTAAGCCCAAACTCAGACATTCCATAGAGTAAACCAAAGTTAACGGCTTTGGCTTGTCGACGTTGATCATTAGTGACATCTTCAATCGCAATTCCCAAGACTTCTGATGCAGTACGACGGTGTACATCTTGGCCTTGTTGGAAAGCATGGACTAAAGCATCATCTTGCGAAAAATGTGCCATTAAGCGTAGCTCAATTTGTGAATAATCGGCTGCGAGTAACACACGACCTTCAGGCGCAATAAATGCTTTACGAATCTGACGACCAATTGGTGTACGAATTGGAATATTTTGCAAATTTGGATCAGTGGAAGATAAACGCCCAGTTGCTGTGAGTGCTTGGTGATAGCTGGTATGCACACGATGCGTTGCGTCATGTGATTGCTCGATCAAGCGATCAGTATAGGTGTTTTTGAGTTTTGCTAATCCACGATGTTCTAAAATGACTTCAGCTAAAGGATGTTCGATTTTCTCTAAAATACTTTCACTGGTGCTGTATTGACCCGTGGCAGTTTTCTTACCACCTTTAAGTCCAAGCTTATCAAATAGGACTTCACCCACTTGTTTAGGTGATGCGATATTAAATGCTTCACCTGCTAATTCAGTTGCTTGGTTTTCTAAAGTTTGAATCGTTTCAGAGAACTCAACACTGAGTTGATCCAAAAATTGATGATCCAGTTTAATTCCATCTTCTTCCATACCTGTAAGCACACGTGCTACAGGCATTTCAATATTATGTAGAATATGAACAAGTTCAGGATGGCTTTGAAGTTTTGCTTTTAATACTTCATAAAGACGATAAGTGACATGTGCATCTTCAGCAGCATAATGTGCCGCTATTTCTAATTCAATCTGATTAAAGGTTTTTTGCTTTACGCCTTTACCTGCGATTTGTTCAAAAGTGGTGGTCAAATGGCTGAGATAAACACGTGCTACATCATCCATCCCATGACGGGTTGCCGCTGCATTGAGTACATACGAGGCAAGCATGGTATCGAAATACCAGCCTTGAATCGTGATACCGTGATTAGCAAAAATATGCGCATCATATTTTAAGTGATGACCAATTTTCTTGATTTGCTCATTTTCTAAAATTGGTTTGATCTGAGCTAATAATGTTTCACGGTTGAGTTGAACAGGTGCACCTTCATAGTCATGGGCAACAGGTACATAGTAAGCATCATGAGCATCGAATGCGATTGAGAAACCGACCAACTCAGCAACACGATAATCTAGATTAGTAGTTTCAGTATCAATTGCAAAATGATCAGCATGCTGCATACGTTGAAATAAAGCATCCCAAGCATCTTGGGTTAATACAGTGTGATAGGTTGCAGTTCCGAGTTGATCATCTTGACTGGAAAGGTTGGCATGATCCTCAGTGACCACTTGCTCAACTTTCTGTTCGGCTTTGACAATACTTTGAGATGTTTGTTGGTAAGCTGAGTTATTTGGATTGTTGGGATGGTCTAAAGATTGTAATTGGTTACGGAATTCTAGTTCTGTATAGAGGTCACGTAATTGATCTACATTTGGGTTACTCAGTTTTAAATCATGCCAATCTAAAGCTAAATCTAGATCACAGACAATACTGGCCAGTTGATGGTCAATCTTAATATTCTCTAAATTGTCTTTAATATTTTGGCTGATTTTGCCTTTCAGTTGATCAACATTGGCAATAATATTATTTAAGGAACCATATTCAGTCAGTAATTTTGCGGCAGTTTTTGCGCCTACACCTGGCACACCCATGATACCGTCAGACGCATCTCCCATCAGGGTGAGATAATCAATAATTTGATGTGGATGTACCCCAAATTTTTCTAGTACCCCAGCTTCATCTAACACACGTTCTTTAAAACTATCTTCGAGTTTAACGTGTTCATTGACCAATTGTGCCATGTCTTTGTCACCTGTTGAGATCAAGACATGGTGACCTTCAGCCAATGCACGTTTAGTGAGTGTGCCAATAATATCATCGGCTTCCGCACCCGGAAGACTATACAGAGGAATTCCTTGAGCTTTGATCAATGCATGTAGATAGGGAATTTGTTGAGATAACTCCTCAGGCATGCTTGGGCGATCACCTTTATAAATGGGTGATAATTTATGGCGAAAAGTTGGTTCTGGTGTATCAAAAATTACAGCCATATGAGTAGGCTGAGTACGACGCATTAACTTTTGAATTGCTGAAATTGCGCCACGGATTGCGTTGGTGTGTAAACCTGTAGAGGTTGTTAATGGCGGTAAAGCGTGAAAAGCACGAAATAAAAAATAAGACCCGTCAACCAAGACAAAAGGTGGCATTATGCAAATCCTTATTATGAACTAAATGCCATTTTACGTGAAAAAGTAGTGGCTGTCCTTGTTGTCTTGTAGAGCAGTAGCAAACTGTGTTGCATTAAATAATTGCAGTATTTTGTATGCAAAAATGGCTGCTTATCAAGTGATCAAGTAAGATAACTTAAATGAAGCTGTCATAATTGATCTAAGTCTATGTATAAAAAAAATAAACAGGGAATTATTATCGTTTTAGTTGCTTTGACTGTGCTGCTTGCTTGCGCAATTGCATTTCAATGGCATGGAGCGATTGTTGCTGCAACAATTGGATTAACTGTTGTTATTGTGCACGTTATTTCAGAAATTCATCAGCGCTTACGCCAGCTAGAGCAGGCCGCGCCAAGTTTTTTTGCACAATCAGCGAATATTAATGGGCAAAAAATTATTATTTATGCTGCGGCACTCGTGGCACTTTTTGCTTACGCCAATACGTGGATGTGGTTAGCTGGCGGTGCATTATTGGTATTAATGCTATGTTTAATCCAAACGATCAGTGCATTTCAAACTCGACTAACTCATTTAGAACAATATACAAATGTAGAGCCTGACATAGAGGCTTTAGCTCAGCAAAAGATCAACGCCCAAAATATTGAACGATATCTTGATGAAGCCAAGAAGACAGAAGCTCAGACACCAGTTTTTGAACAACATCCTGCGTGGATGAAAGCTGATTATCAGGCGATACAAAATCAAAATAGTCAGTCACCTATTGATTTTGAGCATCAAGCAACAACTCAAACAGTATCATGGTTGCAACCTGCACTTGATTGGATGATGCATGGCAATCCAATTTTACGCGTTGCGGTTGCAATATTAATGGTTGGCGTGGTGTTACTGTTACGCTTTGCTAGCGAGCATTGGCAATTAAGTTTGGGGGTAAAACTGAGTTTTATTGCTATTGCTGGTGTTATCACGACCATTGCAGGTTATTTACTGCAAAAGAAAAACCAATTATTTGCTGTAGCTTTACAAGGCGTGGGTTTAGCAGTCGTTTTTTTGACCTTGATTTTCACTCATCATTTCGCCGTGATTGCTAGCTTAAGTACAGCGAGTATTTTATTTGTAATTCTATTATTAGCGACGGTCTATCTCAGTTTAAAACAGCAAGCCTTGTATTTAGCGATGTTAGCTTTGAGCATGGCATATCTTGCACCACTGGTGATTCCACAAAACCATCCTGACGTGATTTTCTTATTTGGCTATTACTTTTTAATTAATTTAGCTGTTGCTGCGGTTAATTTTATTCAGCCGTGGAAAATTTTGCATCAAATTGCATTTTTTGCCACCATGTTTATCGGTGGCGCAACGATTGGGATATATGCAAAAACATATCAGTTTGACACCTTAGATATTATCTTATGGCTGCATATTGCTTTATTTATTTGGTTAAGCATTCGCTATAGCCAACTGATGTTACGGACACAAACTCAAGATACAAGTATCGATCAGACAGTTTCTCAAAGTCGTCAACGTTTACAGCCTATCTTAGATGTTGGGCTTATTTTTAGTGTTCCTGTACTTGGTTTTTCCCTGCATGCATATTTAATGCATAACTCGACTCAAGCATTAACTTGGGGAGCTGTTGCATTAGCCATTGTGTACATCGTATTAAATCTATGGATTAAACGTCGGCATCCACAATTATCTATCTTGGCAAAAAGTTTCTTTATTCTTGCAGTGGTTTTTACGGCATTAATTTTCCCATTGGCTAAAGGGGCACATTGGACTTCAACGGGTTGGGTGATTCAAGGAACAGCATTAATTGTCTGGGGAGTAACTGAACGTTATCGTTTAAGTCGTTATATTGGTGTTGTCTTGGTGCTGTTAAGTTCAGTGGCACTCATTTTTCAAGTTTGGTCAAATGACCACTTTCCGATACTCAGTACAGTCATCTATGCAATCGCTCAGTTTATTTCAGCTTACTATTTATTAAATTATCAACAAGTTGAAAAATATTTTAGTGCTCGAATGCTCAGTGGAATTTTTTTAGCATTGGGGATGTATGCAGGAGCGATTGCAGGCGTTGAATTGATGCAGTGGCAACAACATGGACTGAGCCCTTATTTAGCAATAGCAGTTTTATTATTGGCTTCGTTCAGTCTAGTCGTTCACTTTACATCAAGATTACAGTGGGACAATGTACAGCTGATCTTATTGGGAAGTTTATTATTTCTGCTTTATGGTGAAAGTTTTGCAGAGAATGTGTATGTCCTGTTGCATTGGTCGAGTAAGTTAAATCAAGTCAGCTTTGCGGTTGCTTCGGTTGTATTGACTCTAATGCTAATCACTTTGAAGAGTAATACTTCAAAGGAAAGTCTTATTATATGGTCAAGCTTATTGTGGTTAAGTTTGGCGAGCATTGGTTTGTCGACTTTCCCAATTATGCCATTGATTGGATTAGCCATTATTCCAGTATTGTATGCAATGTTTTTAATAACCACTAAAAATACTCAACTTCTACAACAAATACCTGTGCTTAGTTTAAGCCTAGTTTGGTTAATCCTGATTAGTTTAGATATACATTCTGCTGAACAATATTATTTCTTACCTTTATTAAATCTTACGGATCTTTTCTCTTTATTGATCTTCATCGGACTGATCTGGATAGTCTATCGATACAAGCTGAGTGATGAGCATTCAATAGAATGGGGCTTTAAAGTCATCACTATTTTAGTCGGTTTATTGGTTTTGAGTAGTGTGGTGGTACGTGCGATGCATCATTATCTTGGGACACCACTATGGGGGATCGAGATTTGGTCGAATGGTGATGTACAGCTGAGCCTGACTTTATTATGGGTGATTTTGGCCTTTATTTTGATGACATTTTCTAGTCGCCGCCATATTCGACAAATCTGGTTTGTTGGAGCTGCATTATTGGCAATTGTCGTCGCTAAATTATTGCTGCTTGATCTATCGCAAAGTGGCACATTGACTCGTGTCATTTCATTTATTGGTTCAGGTGCAATCATGCTTGTGATTGCATATCTTGCACCGTTACCACCAACAATTTCTGACACTCAGAAAGAGAGTTAATTATCTCTCTTTCTCTGCTGTTTTCAGTTCTTTTTGATTTGCATATTGATCGACCTCATCATCTTCTAATGGTAAAGGGCGATCAATTAAACCCATTTTAGGTACAGGAATCTCAATTTGATTTTCTAAGAAACCATTGCGTACACGTTCTTGCATTTCATCGCGAACTTTCAATGCATTTTCCTGTCTACACCATACCGCAAAAAGAAGTTCAATCGATGACTCCCTAAATGCTGTTACGGTAACGGTTGCTTTCGGATCATCCATGACCAAAGGATATTTAGCAGCAACATCTAAAAGTACTTGTCGTACTTTGATAATGTCTTCATGGAAATTAATCGCCAACGTAATTGGAATACGCCGTATTGGGTATTTTGATAAATTCATGACGGGTGTTCGAATCAATTGTTCGTTTGGTAGACGAATATACACATTATCTAGTGTCAACAATTTAACTGAGAGGAGGTCAATTGAAATGACTTGTCCTTCAATGGTTTGTCCGCGAATTAGCGTAATTTGAATCGTATCTCCAACTTCAAATGAACCTTCGCCAATCAAAAATAAACCACTGATTAAGTTGGTTGCTGATGTTTGTGATGCAAAACCCAAAGCAACGGTCAGAATTCCTGCTGCACCCAAGAACACGCTAAGTTTAAATCCAGCCTCTCTTAAGCTGGTCATAATAAATAACAGGAAAATAAAATAAAAAATCCCTCTACGCCATAGCAGGCGTTGATGGGCATTAAAACGATTTCCAATTGTACGAATGAAGGCATTCGATACGAGCCTTGCGATCACAAAACCAATAAACGCTAGAATAATCGCAACAACGATTTCGCTTAAACGTTCGAAGTTAATATTGGTGAAAATACTGGCGAGACTGCTAGCAACATCCTTTGGAATATTCGAATCAGGCATAGCAACCTCTTAAAAGAATGAATCAAACATATTGAATAATGTACTTCCAGGCGCGCGAGGGGGATGTACATAGATAACCTCACCTGCTTGAGTTGGGGTTTTATTCTCAATCCGAATACGTGCTGGATGATCCGTACCTTCATAATAGACTTTGATTTGTGAAGTCCATAAACGACCTGTACTTTCACTATAGAAAAGGGGAAGAGCAGGAACAGGAACATTCATACGATCAAAACGTAATTGATGTTGGCTAGTATTGTGGAATTCAATTGGAGTGACTGCGCGAAAAGCACGTGGTTTTAACAGATTTAAATCTGTGCGGCCATCTACAGAGGTCGCGTAACAAATCTCTCCGTGCTGAGGATCTTTACCGAACCATGTGTCTTTCGGTTGGATCACAGGAATATCAAATAGAGGTTCAGTGAGTCCATCCACTAAACCTGCAATCCATAGTGGGGTACTAATATATAAAGTTCCACGTTGTCCAGCAGGAATATAAATCGGATCAACGGGTTTAATCACCACAGAGCGATCTGCTAAACGGGGCATTAAGTGAAACGTACTATGGGTGTTATGGAACATATAACGTTCGATCTTTGCAGGTTGTGGCATTGCAAAAATCGTGTCATTCAAGACATGCCATTGCTGTTCGTAATCATGTTGAGATTGAGGGCGATGATATTCCAAGCGCCATTCTTTAATGCCACGTGTCAGACGAAATAATAATGAACCAAATTGCCAAGCTTTGGCTTGTTGAATTTCAAATTGTTGTTCGCCCCACCATTTCAATTCGTTGGCATGTGGAGCTTGATATTGATTATTTTGAGACAAGATGCAAAATTCCTGTGTGAGTATGCTAAACAGACTTCACGCTGTAATCTGCTTAGAGTACACTCACTGTTTTCTTTTATCATTATTTGTGTGATGCAAATACTTAAACAAATACAAATTCCTTATAGTTTTGCTAAACGACATGGCGTTTTATTACGTTATGAAGGCGATCAAATTTTCATTGTGCGACGGAAGGACACCGCGCGTATTGCTTTGCAGGAAGCACGTCGAATTTTGGGGAAATCGGCTCACGATCAATTATGTACTGATCAAGAGTTCCATGCTCTATTGAGTTCGAGTTATGCAGGGGATACAGGTGAGTCACAACAAGTGGCTGCGGGTCTAGAAGACCATCCAGATTTATTAAGTTTGGCAGACCAAGTGCCGGAAGCTGAAGACTTGATGGATCAAGAGGATGATGCACCAATTGTTCGCTTAATTAATGCCTTATTGTCTGAAGCGATTCGTGTCAGTGCATCTGATATTCATATTGAAGCCTTTGAGAAAAAACTTTCGGTACGTTTACGTGTCGATGGTCAACTGCGTGAAATTGTACAGCCACGCCGTGAACTTGCACCATTATTGGTATCACGTATTAAAGTTATGGCGAAACTGGATATTGCTGAAAAGCGTGTTCCACAAGATGGACGTATTTCATTACGTTTAGCGGGACGTGAAGTGGATGTGCGTGTATCGACTTTACCGTCTTCGCATGGTGAACGAGTGGTAATGCGTTTACTAGACAAGCAAGCTGGGCGTTTAAATATGACTCATCTTGGTTTAATGAAAAATGACTATGAACGTTTAACGCAATTGGTACATCGCCCACATGGCATTATCTTGGTGACAGGTCCTACAGGTTCGGGTAAAACCACAACCTTGTATGCTGCATTGTCTGATCTTAATGACAATACACGCAATATTTTGACTGCCGAAGATCCGATTGAATATCAATTGGAAGGAATTGGTCAAACGCAGGTCAATACTAAAGTTGATATGACCTTTGCGCGTGCATTAAAAGCGATGCTACGTCAAGATCCAGATGTGGTGATGGTAGGTGAAATTCGTGATCTTGAAACTGCTGAAATTGCGGTACAAGCATCTTTAACAGGGCACTTGGTGTTATCAACACTGCATACCAATACAGCAATTGGTGCGGTAACACGTTTAAAAGATATGGGGATCGAACCATTCTTGTTGGCAAGTTCTTTAATAGGTGTCATTGCACAACGTCTTGTTCGTACCTTGTGTCCACATTGCGTGACATGGCGAAAAGCAGATGATTTTGAGCGACAAGTGTTCCAACATCTCAAAGTTGATGAATATATGCAGTTGCCTGAACCGCATGGTTGTGAAAAATGTTCACATGTTGGCTTTAGCGGACGAACTGCAATTTATGAAATTGTGCCAGTAGATGAGTCGATGCGCCGTTTGATTCATGGTAATGCAGCTGAGTTTGAATTAGAAAATCATGCGCGTCGCCATGCCGCTTCAATTCGTGATGATGGTTTATTGAAAGTGTTAGCTGGAAAAACCACATTAGAAGAAGTATTGCGTGTGACGAATGAAGCTGCGGAAGTATAAATACGATATAAGTAAAAAAACAGCATGGATCACCATGCTATTTTTCTTTGTAAAATCTGAAATATTTATTCAGTAGTTACGATATTAAAATTCACATCAATATTGCCACGAGTTGCGTTTGAATATGGACAAACAATGTGTGCAGCAGCAACCAGCTGTTCAGCTTCAGCTTGTTCCATACCAATCAGATAGACATTTAAAGTGACTTCGATACCAAAGCCATTTGGAATTGGACCAATTCCCACTTCACCTTCAACATAAGCATCTTTCGTAATTTTGAATTTATCTCGATTTGCAACAAATTTCATTGCACCTAAGAAACATGCTGAATAACCCGCCGCAAAAAGCTGTTCAGGATTGGTCACTTCACCACCAGCACCGCCCATTTCTTTTGGCACACCTAATTTTACATCTAAGACACCGTCTGATGAAGTTGCGCGACCATCACGACCACCTGTAGCTTTTGCTTTTGCACGATAAACGACTTGTTCTAGAGACATGATTCTTATTCCTGAATAAATATTGTATACAATTAAATCGTACACGATATATATGGGAATGCAAGTTATCGATTTGTAAACTTAGGTTCTATTGTGTGAGATGGTGACGTAATGTTGCAAGCTGATCTTTAAGTTCTGTAAGTGATGCGGTTGAACAGGTCGCTGCTTCTGAAATTTTTGATGGTATATCGACTGCTTGTAATTTTAAAGTATGACCTTGTGGTGTAAGAGAAATAATAACCTGTCTTTCATCTTCTACTGAACGCTTGCGTGAAATTAGTTGTGAGGCTTCAAGCTTTTTTAATAATGGAGTCAGTGTGGAAGATTCTAAGAATAATCTTTCTCCGATCTCAGAAACACTGAGTTGATCCCTTTCCCAAAGCACTAACATTACCAGATATTGAGGGTAAGTTAATCCGAGAGGAGAGAGCAATTGACGGTAGACTTGATTTAAGGCAAGGTTAGTTGAATAAATCAGAAAACAAAGCTGATTATCTAATAGTAATTGCTTATGTTCATCACCCATGCGCTTCTCAAACAGTATATTCATTTGATCAGTATATCGTGATCTGCTTATGATTAGTTACGCAGATTTCACATCAATAATTACCAAAGCTCAGTAATCTTCTTCATTAAACGTGCTCTGTAGCGAGCTGTTGGATTATTGGGGTTATTAAGTGCTTCTTGTTCATAATATTGTTGCCAAGCAATAATCATTTCTAAAGTTGCACCTTTTTGTTTGATAATAACTACATCTTCTCGCTGAATATTATCTAATCTTTGTCTTGCACCTTCAGCACCCGTCCCCCAACCAATCACCCATTGCCCAAAAGAATTTAATGATAAATTTTGCGGTGTAGATAAGGCACTTTGTGGACTGGTATTGGTTTCAACGATTGCTGCATGAAGTTGTGCAATTGCCCCTATGAAAAATAAAAAAATGAAAACTACTTTAAACATAAATCAAACTTAATATGAATTAATTGAGGATATTACATCAAGTATAGAATACGACCATTTGATCTTGTTCTACCATGATAAATAAAGCCTATTAAATCATGATCCTACAAAACATACATTTATGAAAATTGACTATAACAGTCAAAGTGATGCCATATGAGGATAAATTGAACAAAAGTATGCTTAGATAAAACGATTATTTTTAATAATTGATAAGTTTGCGATGCTGCATCAATGGCATTGCTAGTCGAATATCATTTTGTTCTGCTAGGTCAAATGAAGATGTAATTAAACCATGTCCTTCGACCGTAATCATTTCTAATAGTTGCCCTCGGCTATTTGTAATTCCTGCATGACCCCAAGTTTGACGCTGTTCACCATGCCAGCCTTGCTGAGCTGCACCAAGCACATAACATTGGCTATCCATTGCACGTGCTTGTAATAGTAATTGCCAATGAAGTTGCCCTGTTGTGTAAGTAAATGCAGCAGGCGCGGTTAGGATATTTGCACCTTGTTTGCGTAGAATCAAAGCAAGTTCTGGAAAGCGTAAGTCGTAACATACCATCAGTCCAATATTACCAAACGGTGTTTTGGCAACCACCACTTGATCGCCAGGTTCAAAGAACTTTGATTCTTGATAGCCACCTACAGCATCACTGACCTGAACGTCAAATAAATGGATTTTGTCATAACGCGCTTCAGTTCTTTCAGGGCTAATGCATAAGCTGACGGTTCGAACTCGACCATCATCAATGATTGAACCACCAGGACGAAACGGACAAGGGAGGGTACCTGCGATAATCCAGATTTGATAACGATGAGCCAATTGTTCCAAACGTTGTTGGATGCTCTCGAATTGTGCTGCTGTCTCGCGTTGTTTCCCTGCTGCAAAACAAACAAAATTTTCTGGAAAAACAATAAGCTCAGCAGCTTGAGCCTTACTTTGTTGGATCAATGACTCAATGACGATGAAATTTGCTTCAATGTCATTTTGAGAGTTCATTTGTGCAACAGAAAGTAAGGTCATACAAGCATCACAATTTAGTTTTCAGCAATTATGCATTTTGTTTTTGTGAATCAAGAGATAAACACTCTTGTTCTTTTTGCAATTGCTTTACAAGTGGCTCAAACATATTTTGGTTGTTTTCATTTAAACGCATTAAAGTTTTATGCGCATCTAACACAGTGTTGAGCATTGCACTATGTGTAACGTGCTCTTCAGTTAATTCTAAAGTGCATACGTTTGGATCGCCGCAATAATTTAAAATCACAAATACCTGACCTAGCCCCATACTGTTGGCTAAAGTTGTAATATCTGGATTTGTCGAGAGCATAACAGCTTGAATATGATGAACTTGTTTAAGCTTAAGACCTAGTTTTGCAAGTACACCCAAGACTGTGCTGTCAATAAATGTAGTTTCAGTTAAATCAACAATTGCACCGACAACATTCTGTTGCTGTTCAATTTTGTTGAGTAACTTGTCTAAACTTATACAAGAGTGAGCGCGCACTTCGCCAATAAGCTTGAAAATATGCGTTCCGTTCAAACTTGCATATTCAACATGACCTGTTGACATATAAATGCCATTTTCAGAGAAAGGATATAAAATTATCCCATAGTGATATTCTAGACACAAGTGGTTGGATGCTGTGATCTAATTAAAATATTGATTTTAGAGTTAATTCATTCGACATATGCTTAATATTGCAATATCGTCAGCAACGTGATCTGGTGCTTTGAAAGCGTCATGCTGAAGATGTTCGACCAATTGATTAAATTGATCATTTAAACCGCCATCAAATGGTTCAAGTGCGCCATCAGAACATAATATAAACCGAGCATTACGACTCAGAGTACAACAGTGTTCTTCAACTTCTAGTTCTTCAGTAAGACCTAACGGAAAGCTACTTGTTGTAAGGATTTGTGGTGGTTGATTGGGCTCAAAAATAATTGGTGGAGGGTAGTGACCAGCGCTAGACCAACATACTTCATGGGTTGCTAAGTTTAATATTCCCGCCACCATAGTAATATGCTTTTCAATATTTTCTTGTACTAACATTGCATTTAGTTTTTGAATCAATTGACTAGGTGTTTTTGATCGGCCATGAAATGCCGCCATCCAAGATGTTAGTAAACTACTTGTTACCCCATGACCTGAAACATCTGCTAAATAAAACAAAACTTCATCATCATTTAATCTCCAGTAATCATACCAATCTCCTGACAGATAAGCTGAAGGCTGAAAAAATGATTCAAATTGATAGTTTGGTAATTCGATCGGGTTTGGTAATAATCTTTTTTGTAGTTCTGCGGCGGAAGGTAAATCTCTACTATCTTGATTACGTTTATATTGAGCATCGATTTTAAACAATGAGTGAACAGGATTTTTGGGTAATTCACTCCAGATCCATCCTGCCAACGCACCCATTTCCCATGCTTGAGCTAATGCAGTTCCTTCATGTTCAAAAGCAAGAACAATTGTAGGCAATTTCCATTGGTATTTTAAAAAATCTTGTACATCGGCAATAGCAATTATCGTTTGATCATACAAATCTAAATCATCAATATGAATGATTTGTAAACTCGGTAACTCATTTAGTGCTTGGTCTAAATAAGATATTGAGCGTGTGGGTTGAATAAAATACATAGATAAGTAGCCGACCTTTTGTATTTGTATGATCATTTTTTAATTCATCATAGATGAAATATGATGAAAAACATAGTATTGCTAAAACTTTAAATTAATACATAAGTCTATCATTTAAAGTTCCTCAGAGATTACTTGTCATCACCTGATTGATCGTTATTATCATCTTCGTCACTTACAAATGAAACATCTGCAGAATCTCCATGCTTTTCAGCAATTTGGAAGGCTTTACGTTGTAAGTAAAAATCACGGATCATTGAATATTTATCGCCTTTTAAGCTTTCTTCAATATCCAAAATTTGTGAGCGAGCATCAATTGCTTGTAATAAATTAGTAGACCAATAAATTCCTTCTTGATCATCTAATAAATATTTTTGTGGGCGACCAAAACTATCTGTTGCTAAACCAAAACCGTCACGGAATGTGCTTGGACCAAAAAATGGCAGCATCACATAAGGACCTGATGGTACACCGTAGTAACCTAAAGTGACGCCAAAACTTTCCTCTTCAGTAGTTAGACCTAAACGACGAGCAGGATCAGCAAAACCTAGTGTTGTAAGTGTATTAATCGTGAAGCGACCTAATGTTTTGGCAGCGCGAGTTGGTCGTCCTTGGATTAATTGGTTGACTGCATTCCAAGGTTCACCTAGATTTTTTCTGAATTGGCGATAAGGCGTACGCACTTCTTCTGGAACTTTTGCTACATACTGTATTGCAATAGGTTTTAATAAATTACGATCCAAAGCATCATTTAATGCAAAGATTTGTCTATTTAATGGTTGTAAAGGATCTTTTACAGCATCAGGTTGGGCAGCGTTTGCATTGACCTTTAAATCATTTCTAGTGATATGTTTTAAATCTTTTATGGCTTGAATAGTCGATGTTGATTGTTGATTGTTGGTATTTGCCACAGAGCTTGTTTGAATAGATGGCTCGTTTTGAACTTCTTGTGCTAATACAGGTGAGCATGCCCCAGCGGTTAACAGCCCAAGCAAGATATAATTTGAGTAATGCATATAAGTCCTTCATCGCCATTAGAGCGAAATACAGTCATTAGAATGATTGCGCTGCATGACGCAAAACATAGATATAAGGTATACAGTTTAGTTGTTCTCTTATTATTAAAACAAATTCGGTCGAAAAATATAAGAAAAATTGTGATTTTGGTTTAAAAATGTTCACTTAAATAAA
>NZ_LBMZ01000085.1:0-24730 GCF_001005525.1 Acinetobacter sp. AG1
AATATGAAATCTATACAGTTATCAAAAGCAGATGAATACCATTTGAAACAACGCAATAAAATAGAAACTTTATTTAGCTTGCTGAAAGGGACGTACAATTTAGTGATAACTAGAGAGAGAAGTGTTCCAGGCTATTTAGCTGGCATTTATGCATCTTTGTGTGCTTATCAAATATGTCATCAAAACAAGCCGATGATTAGTATTATGAAAATATCGGATTAAATAGGATTCGGGTTAAATTAATAAGCTTAAATTATAATTATATTTCCGAGTTTAACTCTTATTCCGAATACAATTGTAAGGAAAACTTGCCTTTTAACTCAAACTTATGTAACGCTAATAAAAGGAAGTTTTGGGCAAGTTTATGAGTAATGTTGGAATTTGGATTACAGTTGCGATAGTTCTATTTGTCTTGGGCTCGATTTTTGGTCTGCGTGTGAGTCCTCGAGAAAAAGCGTTAGGTATGATGCGTGATCAAGCTAGAAAAATGGGATTACATCCACGTTTAATCGTCGCTCCTGAGTGGACAAAAATTCCAATGGCTTCTGAAAAGCGTGCCAGTATGGTGGCTTATTATAGTGTACTGATTCCAGAAGGTCGTTTAGCTTTGATGCGTGCAAGAGTCGTGGATGGCAAACTTCAAGTTGTTCAAGGGGATCAGAAATTTAATGATTCACCCATTGCATTAACAGGAGTTTATGCTATTGATATGCAGGCAAACTGTGTCGGGCTATATTGGGATGAAGAAACTGATTTAAGAGCCACTCAGCTTGAAGCAATGAAAGCATATTTACATGAATTAGCTCAGCGCTAATTATTTGATTAATTATAGGAAAAACGATTTATTATGGCGAATACTCCACGCTCTGCTTCAGAAAGCACAGCAGCTCCTACACCTGCTGCAAAGAAACGTGCCTTAGTGATTGTGGAGTCGCCTGCAAAAGCGAAAACAATTAATAAATATTTGGGTTCACAATATGTGGTGAAGTCATCGGTGGGTCATGTGCGTGATTTACCGACAGGAGGCGGGGCGAAATCCACTGAAAAGAAGCCCGCAACTCGTACTAAATTGACCGATGAACAGAAAGCTGAAAAAGCTCAATCCGCACTGATTAATCGTATGGGTGTAGATCCAGAGCATGACTGGATTGCACACTATGAAGTGCTACCAGGTAAAGAACATGTGGTTGCTGAACTAAAAAAACTCGCCAAAGATGCAGATGCAATCTATCTCGCAACGGACTTGGATAGAGAAGGGGAAGCGATTGCTTGGCATTTAAGAGAAGTGATTGGTGGGGATGATAGTCGCTACCATCGTGTGGTCTTTAACGAAATTACCAAGAATGCCATTCAAGAAGCATTTAAACAGCCAACACGACTTGATTTAAACCGTGTCAATGCTCAACAGGCGCGTCGTTTCCTCGACCGTGTGGTGGGCTTCATGGTGTCGCCATTACTTTGGGAAAAGATTGCCCGTGGTCTATCGGCAGGACGCGTGCAGTCAGTTGCTGTAAAACTAGTGGTTGAACGTGAACGTGAAATCCGTGCATTTATTCCAGAAGAATACTGGCAAGTTTTTGCAGATACCATTTCCAAGAAAGAAGACATTCGCTTAGAAGCGGTTAAGCAAGCAGGTAAAACACTTAAGCTTAAAAATAAAGCCGAAACTGATGCGTTATTGAACGTATTAAAAGATGCTGAATATAAAGTGGCGTTGCGTGAAGATAAACCAACCAAAGTTAATCCGAGCGCCCCATATATCACTTCAACCTTGCAACAAGCTGCGAGTACGCGTTTAGGTTTCTCCGTGAAGAAAACCATGATGCTGGCGCAGCGTTTGTACGAAGGTGGTTTCATTACCTATATGCGTACAGACTCAACCTTTTTGAGTGATGATGCTGTGAATATGGTGCGTAACCACATTCAACAAAATTTTGGTGAAAAATACGTCCCTGCCAAGCCAAATCGCTATGGTAATAAAGCGGGTGCACAAGAGGCCCATGAAGCCATTCGTCCTTCAGATGTTGGTTTGACTGGCGATAAACTTGCAGGTGTCGAGCGTGATGCACAGCGTTTATATGATTTGATTTGGCGTCAATTTGTAGCCTGTCAAATGACACCAGCAGAATATTTATCTTCGACGTTAACAGTTGAAGCGTCAAATGTTGAGTTAAAGGCGAAAGGCCGCACACTGGTATTTGATGGTTTTACCCGTGTTCGAGGTGCCAATAAATCTGATGATGATATTTTATTGCCTGCGGTGAAAGTTGGTGAAGTCCTTAAGTTAGAAAAACTTGATCCGAGTCAGCATTTTACCAAGCCGCCTGCACGCTTTACTGAAGCGTCTTTGGTGAAAGAGTTAGAGAAGAAAGGTATTGGTCGTCCATCGACTTATGCTGCAATTATTTCAACCATTCAAGAACGTGGTTATGTAAAACTGGAAAACCGTCGTCTCTTTGCAGAGAAGATGGGTGAGATCGTTACAGACCGTTTGGATGAAAGTTTTAATAACCTGATGAATTATGCCTTTACCGCTGATTTAGAAGGTCAGTTAGACCGTGTCGCAACGGGTGAGCGTAATTGGAAAGAGTTACTGGATACCTTCTATGGTGATTTCAAGAAACGTTTGACCAATGCTCAGGGTGAGAACGGTATGCGCCGTAATCAGCCAGTTGAAGTTGCCGATGTACCTTGTCCTGAATGTTCGCGCCCAATGCAAGTGCGTACTGGAACAACAGGGGTATTCTTAGGATGCTCAGGTTATAACTTACCGCCAAAAGAACGTTGTAAGGGCACATTAAATCTAACGCCTGTCGAGTCTTTGGCTGCATTGTCAGATGATGATGGTGCTGAAACAGCAGATTTGATGTCTAAACATCGTTGTCCTAAATGTGGTACTGCAATGGACAGCTATGTGGTGGACGGTGGTCGTAAACTACATGTTTGCGGTAACAACCCAGATTGTGATGGCTACGAACTGGAAGAAGGCGAGTTTAAGATTAAGGGCTATGATGGTCCAACCATTCCATGTGATAAATGTGATGGTGAAATGCAGTTGAAAACGGGTCGTTTTGGTCCATATTTTGCCTGCTCAAGCTGTGACAATACCCGTAAAGTGTTAAAGAGCGGTCAACCCGCGCCGCCGCGTGTTGATCCAATCAAAATGGAACATCTACGTTCAGCCAAACACGATGACTTCTTTGTATTACGTGATGGTGCGGCTGGTTTGTTCTTGGCTGCCAGCAAATTCCCTAAAATCCGTGAGACGCGTGCACCGAAAGTCGCTGAATTACGCAGTGTTGCTGAGCAGCTTGATCCGAAATACCAGTTCTTGTTAGAAGCACCAGATGTCGATCCTGAAGGCAATCCAACGGTAGTGAAATTCAGCCGTAAGAACCAAGCACAATATGTGGGTTCTGAGACCGCTGAAGCGAAACAAACCAAGTGGAGTCTGGTGTTCCAAGATGGGAAATGGGTTGAAGCTTAAACATTAAATCTTAAAAAATGCTGGCGATTGCTGGCATTTTTTATAGCATAAAGAAAAACAATAAGAACTTTTGGTTGGGGGAGAAGTTCATGTGGAAAAATATCCGAGTCGCTTGCTTACTACTGGTGTTGTTGATTGTTGCGATCAATGCTTATCGTGATCAAAATCAGGATTGGAATCAGCCGATTAATGTATTGTTGCATCCGATTAATGCCGATGGTTTACCTACAACACAGCAGTATATTCAACAATTGCAGCAAGATGATTTTGCTGAGGTGAAGCAGTATCTGGAAAAAAATAGCCAGCAATATCGAGGGCAAAGCAGCTACTTTATGGTTCAAATCGGACGGGAATTGCAACAATCACCACCGAAGATGTCTGAACAGCCGAGTATTCTGAATAATATTCTATGGAGTCTCAAGTTCCGATTCTATGCATGGAAGCAGCATCAATCCTCAGATGGTTCACCGAGTTTAATTCTATATCTGAATTTCTATGATCCTAAGCAAACACGTGAGTTAAAACACTCGACGGCGCTGGAACGTGGGCGAATTGGATCGGTCAATTTATTTGCATCAGCAAAACAGGCAGAACAGAACAATGTAGTGCTGGTGCATGAGTTACTGCATGGTTTTGGCGCGACAGATAAATATAATTTAAGCAATGGTGAGCCTATTTTTCCTATAGGTTATGCACAAGCGGATAAACAACCTTTATTTCCGCAAGCCGCAGCTGAAATTATGGGTGGAAGAATTCCTTTATCTGAGCACAAAAGTAAAATGCCAAAAAATTTAGAGCAAACGGTGATCAGCATGTTGACCGCAGAAGAAATAGGCTGGATCAAATAAATTGTGGATAAGTTTCGACTTATCCATATCTCTAAAAATAATAATTCAACTGAAAAAAGATCAGTTTAAACATCAATTTTCTGACATTCCGTCATTAATTCTCAACATGCCTTATACAGAACTCAGCGAAAAACACGATCAATATAGAGATATAACATTGATGATAAAAGAGTAAATAATGATGAAAACAGTGGGTAACGATCTGATTCGCAATCAGCTACACGCTGATCGTAAATGGTATCTGTTATTGGGTGTGTTATTGGTTATTTTTGGCCTAGTTCTTTTAGCAGCTTTACCATTTGCGACATTGTCTGCCGTCTTGTTGTTTGGTGTGTTGATGATGTTGGGTGGTATTTTGCATTTTGTTGCAGCATTTATGGTGTTTAAAGGGGGCACGCGTTGGTTGTGGGCCTTGTTTGGTGTGCTGTATTTGGCGGCGGGTTATTTTGCCTTTACCACACCGGTGATTACCGCAGTAGTGCTTACCAGTTTCTTGGCTGTTGCCCTTATTATTGCGGGGATTATTCGTAGCGTAAATGCATTTATTTTACGACCAATTTCAGGCTGGGGCTGGGTACTGTTTTCGGGTATATTGACCCTATTAACAGGGATTTTGATTCTTTCATCACCTGATTCACCGTTCTGGGTGTTGGGAATGTTCCTTGCGATTGATATTTTGTTCCAAGGGATTAATTACCTGACTTTTGCGGGTGCAATTAAGCAGTTGCCGCATAGTTCAACCACAGTTTAAGTAACCAAACTAGAAGTAAGAGCATGTGTCATACATGCTCTTTTTGTTTTTGTAGCAGAAAACATCTCGACTGCTTTAGTCTGTTAAAATAGCGCTTCATTTCTAATTGACCAATTCTATGACGCTTGCCAAGCTAATTGATGAACTGAATCCGCAACAAAGACAGGCAGCCACAACAGTGGCACAAAATTGTCTGGTTTTGGCAGGAGCGGGTTGTGGTAAAACCAAGACGATTGTGGCGAGAGCAGCGTATTTAATTGATCAAGGTTTGCCAGCACAACAGATCCAGATTCTGACCTTTACCCGTCGTGCAGCAAGCGAAATCGTGACGCGTGTTGAACAGCATATGGGCGTGCAGGCCAAAGGCTTACGCGCATCGACATTCCATACCTTTTGTATGTATCTACTGCGTCGTAATCCACGTGCGTTTGGTCTGACCCAGTTCAGTATTATTGATCGGGATGATCAATTGCTGATGTTCCGTTTGTTACGCGGTAAAGACAAGGGTAATGTATTGCCGAAAGCGGCCGAATTGTGTGATCTCTATTCCTATGCCCGTAATACCAAAACCAAACTGTCGGATGCTTTAGTTGAACAGTTGCCTCAAGCGGTCGAGTATAAAGCTCAAATTGCTGAATTGATGAAAGCTTATGAGCAGCGTAAGCAAGAACGTAATTTCTTGGATTATGACGATATTCTGGCGATTGTCGCGGTGCATTTACAAAGTTCACCTGAGTTGGTGAAGTGGGTCACTGGTTTTTGCTCTGCCTTATTGGTTGATGAAATGCAGGATACCAATCCACTGCAATGGGCGTTGTTACAGCCGCTGGTGGGCAAGGTCAAATTGTTTTGTGTCGGAGATGATGCGCAGTCAATTTATGGCTTTCGTGGCGCAGATTTTGAAAATATTCATCATTTTAAAGAACGTGTGCCTGATGCCGAAGTACTGACTTTGGAAATGAATTATCGTTCGACCCAAGGCATTTTAGATTTATCCAATTGGTTGCTGGAGCAGAGCCAAATTGAATATGACAAGCATTTACAGGCTTATCGCGGTAATGGTTTAAAGCCACAATTGCATATCTTGAGCAATGAGTTTGAAGAAGCCAATTGGATTATCCAAGATTTGAATCGTCGTCATATGCAAGGCGCTGCTTGGGCAGAGCACATGGTGCTACTGCGTTCTGGTTTTAGTGGACGTTATTTGGAAGGTGCATTGATTGCCGCGAATATCCCTTATCGCTTTATTGGTGGGGTAAAACTGCTGGAATCTGCGCATGTTAAAGATGTATTGAGCTTACTGCGGGTGAGTGTTAACCCTCAGGATGATTTAGCGTGGATGCGCTTCCTGACGCTTTGGGATGGGGTGGGTGATGTCGGTGCCAGTAAGTTGGCACAGGAGTTAATTCAGCTTTCTGATATCGAAGCACGTTGCCAACGTCTGGAACGACACGGCAAAGTACCACAACAAGCGATTTTAATTTTGATGCAGCTGGATGTGTTACAGCAACATGTCGAAGCCTGCATCGGTCTGGCAATGGATGCATTGAATGAACAGCTAGAAAATAATTATAAAACCAAAGATTGGTCGCGCCGTGTCAAAGACTTTGACTTGGTCAAGCAATTGGCACGTAAACATAGCTCTCTTGGTGAGTTCTTAGAGGAATATGTGCTTGATCCAATTTCTGTTTCAGAAATTGATAAAACTCCAGACCAAGACTTAGTGACGCTGATTACCATCCATTCAGCGAAGGGTACTGAACAAAAAATTTGTTATGTCCCGCATGTTTCTCCGAATCAATATCCTCATGCACGCGCACAAGGCGATTTTGATGATGTCGAAGAAGAGCGTCGCGTTCTTTATGTGGCTTTAACACGTGCAGAGGATGAATTGATTTTGACCAAACAGAATTTAAATTTATGGTCACAAGATCAATATGATGAGCTGGGAAGAAAAATAGAAAGCTACTTCCTTAATGATTTACCTCAACATTTAGTCGATGTTCAGATTCATCGAGATATTCCACGTGCCTATGGTCAAAGTAATCGTTCTCGCGCTGCTGCAATCAATTTAGGTTTTGGGATTGATTTCGATTAAACTAGGCAGATTCAATTTCTTTTGATTCATTGATTAAGTAAATGAATCATCTTTTAGGTTTTAGCATGAAAATTTTAGTTCGTAATTTAGACCGTAATGTGACTGATGCGGAAATTCTCGACTTATTCAAAGCATATGGAAAAGTTGAGTCTTGTGTCGTGGTCAAAGACGAAGCAACGGGTAAATCGAAAGGTTTTGGTTTTGTTGAAATGCCAAATCCACGTGAAGCGATTAAAGCAATTAAAGGTTTAAACACCTTGAAAGTAAAAAGCCAAGGCATTCGTGTCAAAGCTGCGGATGATAAAGCTTAATTATCAATGTTAAAGCAATATACGGCTTTATCAATTGTTGCACCAAATGCTGAGCGAATAGCGAAGAAAATTAAAACGCTTGAGGTTCGCTCATAGCAACCTCGAATGTTGCCACTGAAAGATTTGATGATTGTAGAGAATCAACACTTTCTTTTGAATGATGGGGATGAAGACGTTGGTTTTGCCGTTGCACTGGTAGATATTGAATCAGTGCATCCATGGCAATCTGATGAAGTTGACGCAGCTTGTGCAACGTATTGGACTGAAGGCTATTTTGCTTGGCTCATTAGTAATATTCGCCCTTTCGCCCAACCACTACATACAATAGCAAAACGTAAACTTTATCGTATTGAATTGATGTTGTGAGTGCTATTTGTTTCAGCATCAATTCGCTTTACAATCAGTCTTGATTTAAATGAACTGAAAAAGGGATTTATTATGTCTCGTGTTGCTCGCTACCATGCTGATCGTACCAATCAAAAATTGTATTTTGCCCGACTTGCATGTCAACAAGCTGAGCAAACTGAACATATTCAACAAGCGCAGGCATATCGTGAGGCAGCAGTATTTCATTTACACGGGGCAATTTTAGCGTTTTTACAAGAATTAGTGCGTTATTATCGTTTAAATGATTTACAACCGACGTTTAAGTCGATTGAAGAACAGATGGCATTTAAAGGACAAGTCTCACCAGAAGTTTCTGTATTACAGCAACTTGCTAAAGATGGTTTTATTGCAGAACTCAAACGTGCGTATCGTTTATGTCAGTACGCACCAGAGCCAACAGCACCAGAGCCTGAAAATGAGACCTCATCGAATTTGATTATTAAAGTGACTCAAAGTCCTCAAGCATGGTTACCTGATGCGAAAATATTACGAGAGTGGCATAGAGAGTTAAGCCATTTGATTGACGGTTTTCGTAATGAAATGGTTGAGTTTTAATTCGAATTCAACATAGACTTGAAATATGAGTGAATAGCACTTATATAAATAAGACGTGAGATTGCAAAGTGCAGTAGCGCTTTGCCACCATGTAGAAACATGGAGTAATTGTATGTCAATGCAACAGTTAAAAGAGTTATTTGGTAGCCAAGAGGCCGTTCTCGAGTTAGTTCAACTTGAAGGTGGAGAGCTTGCCTTGCGTAATGCTGGTTCGGAAGCAGAGCCTTTGGTTAAAATTCAATTTAGTGAAGATGTTAAAAAGATTTTGGGTGATCAGACACCAACCGTTGCACAGCATATGATCCAAGCCGCTTTATTTGGTTTGTTGGAAAAACAGATGAATCAGTTACAAGCAGAAGTTGTTGATGAGCAACCGCAGCACTTTAGCTAAAATACTCAGGCTAAATTATTTTATATAAAACGCACCCTTGGGTGCGTTTTTGTATTAAGTATTGGATTTAATGTAACGTACTTTGATGAGCAAGCTCAATTTGGTTCAAGATATGATGACTCATATTCTTCGCCATTTCTTCTTTCGCATAGAAAACTTCACCAATATTTTCATCACGAATAACAGCAGCCTCTTCCTTACTTTCAGCACAAATTAAAACCTGAATTTGGGGGTTGAGTTGCTGCGCAATATCGACAATACGATGAATGTCTAAAATATCCATTGGTGAGATCACCAATAAACGAGCATGTTGAATATGGGCTTGTATGAGTACATAAGGTTCAGTTGCTTCACCGCTTACAGCAGCCATTCCTTGCGCGCGCAGTTTTTCAACAATCTCACGATTTTCTTCAGCAATTACGACCTTGATATTCTGTTGCATCAGGTTTTCACTAATGCGGCGTCCTACACCACCATAGCCAATGATCACCACCTGATCACGTAAATAAGCTTGATCAACTTCATCTGGAAGCATGGCAAGCGGGTCGCCACTGCGTTCTAATAAGCGAGCTAAATGTGAGCGTTCTCGTATCCAGCGTTGAGCGGGTTCAATCGCTGAAAATACAAATGAATTTAAAGTTATTGAAAATAATGCGCCAGCAAGAATCAAGTTTTGTGCGTCTGGGGTGAGTAGACCAAGTGACAAGCCCAATGTTGCTAAAATAAATGAAAACTCACCAATTTGTGCCAAACTAGCGCCTACAGTGAGAGCTGTATTAATTGGGTAGCGGAAGAATAAAACTAAAGCCATCGCTGCTAAAGTCTTACCAATCATGATAATGGCAACGACAGCTAAAATATGTAAAGGTTGTTCAATCAAGATTTTTGGATCGAATAGCATTCCCACCGAAACAAAAAATAAGATCGCGAAGATTTCACGCAATGAAAGCGTCTCTTCCTCTGCTCTATGGCTGAAATCGGACTCTTTTACAACCATGCCGGCAAAGAAAGCACCTAATGCCATTGAGACACCAAAGATTGCATAAGAACCATAAGCAATAGAAACGGCAGCAGCAACGACGGTAAGTGTAAATAATTCACGAGAACCTAAACGAGCAACCAATTGCATAATTTTGGGGATTAATCGCTTCCCAATAATCAGCATGAAGGCGATAAAACCTGTTACTTTGAGTAATGTTAGGCCGATGGTGATCCAAATATTTTGAGAGGTATCCGTTCCAGCTAATGGGTGTCCACCAAGTAGAACAGCTGTTGCAGGTAATAAGACCAAGACCAAGACCATAACAAGATCTTCAACCAAAAGCCAACCCACTGCAATTTTGCCATTTACAGAGTCGAGTAAACCACGATCACTCAGTGCTTTGAGTAATACTACGGTACTTGCACACGATAAACTTAAACCAAAAATCAGTGCAGAACCAAAACTCCAGCCCCAAAACATAGATACAGCGACACCTAAGAGTGTTGCTACAGCGATTTGTAAAATCGCACCGGGTAGGGCGATACGACGAACGAGTAATAAATCATTGAGGGAAAAATGCATCCCTACGCCAAACATTAAGAACATTACCCCGAGTTCGGCAAGTTGATTGGCGAGATGTATATCTGCCACGATACCTGGGGTGTTTGGGCTTATAATAATACCTGCTACCAAATAACCAATTAATGGTGGTAGACGTAAACGTGCGGCAATATAGCCAAAAATAAGTGCTATACCGAAACCGACGGCAAGTAATATAATTAAATCAACATCATGAGGCATTGAAACTCCTTAATCATTGCGGTTAAGGTACAAATAATTCAGCATAAAACATGCCAAGAAAACAGCGAATAAATTGTAACAAGTAAAATCGGATTTGTTGATGACAATTTTTTTATTTATCAAAAAAAATTATGAAATAGTTATTCATTTTATTTTTGCTAAAACATTTTTTTAGCAAAAAAAACGACTTCAGTTGAAGTCGTTTTTTTAAGAAAACTAAAATTATTTAATTTTAGCTTCTTTGAAGATTACGTGTTGACGGATTTTTGGATCAAATTTTTTGATTTCCATTTTTTCCGGCATAGTACGTTTGTTCTTAGTAGTGGTATAGAAATAACCTGTACCAGCTGTAGAAACGAGGCGGATTTTATCACGCATTGTTCAGACTCCTTAGATCTTTTGACCTTGAGCACGGAGATCAGCAACAACTTTCTCAATACCCAATTTATCAATAATACGCATACCTTTAGTGGTTAAACGAAGACGTACAAAACGCTTTTCGCTTTCTAACCAAAAACGGTGGTGGTGCAGGTTCGGCTCGAACCGGCGTTTGGTTTTGTTGTTTGCGTGCGATACGTTGTTACCAACGATAGGACGCTTGCCGGTAACTTGGCAAACCTTAGACATGGTGAACTCCATTGCTAGTTTATATAGCACCGTTTCGTGCAACTAGCCATTCAAGTAAACGGATGAAATCATTCAAGGGGCGTTTTATACCAAAAATACGATTAAAAGACAAGCGAATTTGGTAAAAACAGGGCATGATCTAGTGTGATAGATCATGCCTTGATCAGCTTAACGGAATAGTGTTTTCAAAAGCAGTTTATGCGTTGGTTTGTTGTACGGCGGCAGAATGAATTTTAAACTATAAAGTTTAGGGCTAACAGGGTTAGACATCATTGAGCGTTCGTGAGAGAAGCTGAAGAAGCCTTCTTTACCATGATATTTGCCCATACCCGATGCACCAATACCACCAAATGGTAGATCATCTTGCGCTACATGAGTGAGGGTTTGATTAATACCAAAATGCCCAGAATGAGTACGTCCTGCAACATAATCAGCACGAGCCATATCAATATCAAAATAGTAGAATGCAAGTGGACGTGGTCGACTATTGATAAATTGAAGCGCATCTTCAATATGTTCATATTCTAGAATAGGAAGAATTGGACCAAAGATCTCATTCTTCATGATTTCCATTTCTGTGGTTACGCCTGTGAGTAACGTTGGTGCAATTTTACGAACTTCAGTTAAAGATTCTTTCTTGCTGTTTAACTCGACGATCGTCGCACCTTGATCACGTGCATCTTCTAAATAGCCTTGAAGACGATTGTATTGTTTGTCATTCACAATTGACGTGTAATCTTTATTGTCACGTAGTGTTGGGTACATCGTATTCACAAAGTCGTTATAGTGCTTGGTGAATTCTGCCGTTTTGCCTTTAGGTAGGAACATGTAATCAGGTGCAACGCAAGTTTGACCTGCATTCCAAAGTTTACCTACCGCAATACGTTGTGCTACATCACGAATATTCATTGCTGAATGTACGAGAGCTGGTGATTTTCCACCTAGCTCTAGAATCACAGGCACTAAGTTCTGTGATGCTGCTGCCATCACGGTTTTGCCGACAGAAGTTGAACCTGTGAAAATTAATTTATCAAATGCTAAATGACTAAAGGCATCTGAAATCGCGCCACCACCATTGATAACACTCACAAGTTCCTGAGGAAATACTTCTGCAAGTGCATTTTCTAATACCATCCCAAAATGTGATGATGCGCTCGAAATTTTGATCATGGCATGGTTGCCTGCAGCGATTGCACAGATCAATGGGCCAACTGAAAGTAATAATGGATAGTTCCATGGTGCAATAATACCAATCACACCTAATGGTTGATATTGTACCCAGCCTTTTGCAGGTTGGTGTAACATGCTGATATGGCGCTTAGAGGGTTTCATCCACTCTGTTAAGTTCTTGCTATAGTATTTGATATGTTCTAAACATGTTAGAACTTCGCCAATTTTGGTTTCCATAATGGCACGATTGCCATAATCTTGACTAATTGCGTTAGCAAATTGATCTTGATATTTTACCAAGATATTTTTAAGTCGAGCTAAGCGTTCAATACGTTCTTTGGCGCTTGGCACAGGATGGCGTTGGTAAGCTGCTTTTTGCTGTTCAAGCAAATCATGTAGCCGTTTCACATCAACATGAGGTGTCATAGCGGTTGTTTTTGTTTGACTGTTCATAGGAGTGGACCAAAAGAAAGCTTATTATTTTTTAATTTTTAGAGTAAATACTCTAAAGTGTCAAGTCGCTTTATAGGTTTGTTTTATAACCTATTGATAATGTTATAGATGGTTAAACTCAATGTCGCACGCTAAACCGAATAAAACAAAAGATCGAATTCTGCAAATCAGTTTGCAGTTGTTTAATGAGCGTGGAGAACGTTCGGTCACAACCAATCATATTGCTGCTGAACTCGGAATTAGCCCAGGCAATCTGTACTATCACTTCCGCAATAAACAGGAAATTATTAAAGAATTAGCACAGCAATATCAGGCTGAAACCTTGGAGATGTTGGCCTTGCCAACGGATCGACCTTTAAATGCCAATGATAAAATTAGTTATTTCCAAGTTTTGAGTAATCAGTTGTGGGCTTATCGCTTTATTCACCGTGACGTCTATCATCTTGTTGAAAATAATGAAGACTTCAGAAAAATTTATCCTCGTTTTGCTGGGCAGGTGATGCAGCAAGGGCAAAAAATTTATCGTGCCTTTGTCGATGCCGGTTTGATGAAGATGACGGATTCAGAAATTGAAGCTTTGATTATCAACTTGTGGATCGTGCTGACCAACTGGACTAATTTCCTGTACATGTCGGGTCATATTAGTGATAACAATCGTTTAGAAGAAAAATGGGTATGGCAAGCTTTACGACAAATGGTATTTTTGGAAGGCCCTTATTTAATGGGCGAAAGTCGTCAAACTTATGAACAATTATTGAAATCTTTGGGACCGTCGGACTTATTTGCTAGTTTATCTAATCTTAAAAATGATGATGATGAATAAGTAGGTATTTAGTCATAGACAAAAAAGAGCTAGAATGCTCGGCTTGATTTTTAATTTTGATTCCAATAAGTGATATTAACCACATGAACACGACGACCGCCCACACTGCACGATTATTGATTACTTGCGAAGACAAGCCGGGAATCGTGCAAGCCGTATCGAGCTTTTTGTATCATCAGGGAGCAAATATTACCGCACTTGATCAGTATGCTACAGAAGCTCAAGGCGGACGTTATTTCATGCGTGTTGAGTTTGAACTTGATCATTTGCATTCTCGCAAAGAAGCATTGATGCAAACCTTTGCTGCCAACGTTGCTGAACGTTATGAAATGCAATGGAAACTCACTTTTGTGGGTGAATTAAAGAAAGTGGGTATTCTGGTTTCTAAAGTGGACCACGCTTTATTGGAATTGTTATGGCGCCATGCACGTGGTTCATTGCCATGTGAAATTACCCAAGTCATCTCAAACCATCCAGATTTACGTGAATCGGTTGAAAACTTTGGTATCCCATTCCATGTTGTACCAGTCAATAAAGATAATAAAGTAGAAGCTTATGCGCAAATTGATGAAATGATGCAGGGCAATGATCTATTGATCTTGGCGCGTTATATGCAGATTTTGAGTGAAGACTTTGTTGCCAAGTGGGAAATGAAGATTATCAATATTCATCATTCATTCTTACCTGCTTTCGTAGGGGCAAATCCTTATAAGCAAGCTTATGAGAAAGGGGTGAAGTTGATTGGTGCAACAGCACATTACGTGACTGCTGATCTCGATCAAGGCCCAATTATTGAGCAAGATGTTGAACGTGTTAGCCACGATTACAATGTAGAGCAATTACGTGAGTTAGGTGAAGATGTTGAACGTAACGTATTGGCTCGCGCTGTAAAATGGCATTTAGAAGATCGTATTATTGTAGATGGTAATAAAACGGTTGTTTTCTAAATCAAATAGATTTTTAAAAAAGCATGCTTAAAAGCATGCTTTTTTTATGCTAACAATGTTATGTTATAATATTTTATTTTAATAAGTGTAAATTGATCAATCAATTAAAAGATGTTCACAAAAAAATAGTTGCAAATGAAAACACTTCTCATTTATTATTACGCCACTTTAATTGTTCTATCCGATGATTGAAATCGTTTTTCACTTTTTAAAGATTTCACCATCTATTAGGTACTTAGATTCTTATGAGTCAATCTCCTGCGATATTGAATATGCCACACTCGATGAAAAAGAAGATCATCACTGCACTTGTTGCGGTTGTGATTGGACATGCAGGAGTTCTGTGGGCAGTTAGCCACATGAAGCCAATTGAACTAAAACCAATTGAGAAAAAGCCACTAAAGGTTAAGTTTGTTAAAATTACGGAACCACCTAAACCAGAACCACCTAAGCCGAAAGAAAAGCCAAAACCTGAACCTAAAAAGGAAGTGAAAGAAGTAAAAGTGATTGATAAGCCTTTACCTCCACCACCGAAAAAGGTTGAAAAAGTACAACAGGTCAAAGCAGAAACACCAAAAAAAGTAGTGCAAAAGACTGAACCTAAAGTTGAATCCAAAGTTGAAACGAAGGTTGTTAGTACAACTGTGACAGAAAAGCCAGTGGAAAAACCACAGCCTGTTGTACAACCAGAGGCGCCTAAAGCACAGCCAGCTGCTGATTCTTCACCAAAACGAGTTTCTATAGGGGGGACAGGTATTCAATGGAGTAGATCTCCAAGAGTATCATTTACTCCGAAAGATTTAGAAAATCAGACACGCTTAATTACGATCTATATCGAGGCAGATGAAAAAGGTAAAGTAACTAATGCTCGAATTACTCGTAGTAGTGGTTTACCGAGTCTCGATGAAAAGGCTTTACGCGCTGTTAGAAGTTCAAAGTTTAAACCGTATATGGAAAATGGTATTGCTTATCCAATCAAAACAGAGCAACCGTTTGAATTTAATCCTTAATAAATTTGCGTCCTAGTGACAGATTAAATCAGGAGTTCGTATATGAACTTTTCAGTTTATTGGCAACATGCAGATGCAGTGAGTAAAACCCTGTATTTCATCCTTTTAGCAATGTCGATTGCAACGTGGACGATCTTTATTCTACGTCTATTAGGAACACGCCAATTAAAACAACAGGCTTACAGTCAACTTATTCAAGCTTTGGCTAAGCTTAAATCTAAGTTACAGCCTTTGACCTTTGAACAACGTAAAGCGGTTGCTGAGCAAGCTTTACTTCGTCAAATCTCGGCTGAAAAATCTCAAGCAGAAAAAGGTGTATCTGTTCTTGGAACAATTGCTTCGCTTGCACCATTTGTGGGTTTGTTTGGTACTGTTTGGGGTATTTTCCATGCACTTGTTGCTGTAGGTACGAGCGGTCAGGCGGGTTTGGCTCAAGTCGCAACTCCTGTTGGTGAAGCATTGATCATGACTGGCTTGGGTTTATCTGTGGCGATTCCTGCGGTATTGGCTTACAACATTTGTGTACGTTTCAATCGTGGTTTAGCGCATGATTTACAAGATCAAGCACATAGCTTGTTAATCGATACGATGTTGCAGCAAGAAACACCTGCAAAGACAGAAACTAAAGCGACTCAACAAAGTTTAGTTGGAGGTCAAGCTTAAGATGGGCTTTCAATTGGGTGAAGACCACGACAGTGGCATGAATGAGATGAATCTCATTCCTCTGATCGACATTATGTTGGTATTGATGATTATCTTTTTAGTCACAGCAACGGTTGCTAACCCATCAATTCCATTAGCTTTACCAAAAACAACCGCTGACATTGTAGACCCACCACCAAAAGCAATCACCATCAGTATTAATGAAAAAGGTGAAGTGGCATGGGATGCTCAAATTATTAGTTTGGATGAGTTACAGACGCGTTTCCAAGAAGCAGGAAAAGCAGAAACAAAACCGACAGTACAGTTACGTGCTGATAAAGAATCAAAATACGATACAGTAGCACAAGTCATGTCACGGGCGAGTGAAGCAGGGCTAAGTGATATTGCATTTGTGAGTGAAAACTAAAATTTGTTTCATAAAAAAAGCAACTCAGTGAGTTGCTTTTTTTATGCTTATTCTGTTTTGAGTAGTTCGAGATATTTTGACCGTAATTTTGACAGTTTTGGGGGAATGCTAAAATTGCAGTAACCTTGTGATGGATTACGGGCATAAAAATTTTGATGGTATTCTTCAGCAGGGTAAAATGTTGGTGCTGGGCTAAGTTCAGTTACGATATTGAGACCATCATTTTCTAAATCTTGAATAATTTTCTCCGCTTGTTGCTTTTGTTCATCATTAAAATAATAGACAACAGAACGGTATTGGGTGCCAATATCATTACCTTGACGATTTAAAGTAGTTGGATCATGGGTGGTAAAGAAAACATTTAGGAGTTGAGTATAATTGATTTGCTGTTCATCAAAGTCAATCAATACAACTTCTGCATGTTGAGTATTACCTTGGCAAACTTGATCATAACTTGGATTGTGAACGATACCACCAGCATAACCACTCACAACTTTTTCGACGCCTTTTAGTTGTAGAAAAACAGCTTCTACACACCAAAAGCAACCTCCACCGAATAATGCTTGTTGCATAAATTTTCCCAATTTTTAATTCTAAGAATACTAATAAAGTATACGAAGTCACTGAAAAGTAAAAGCCCATCATCAATCAGAGATTTAGCTTTTTATGTCACAAAATCAAATAACTGATTCAGTATCCCTTATAAATTTCATAAAAATTCACCTAAGCCTTAGCATATTTTTCCTATGTATTCATGATATGGCATTTCTATCCACGATCTTGCAATAATTTACGAGTGCTATTGTGGATTCGTGATCATCAAGTGAATGTATATATCTTGATTGATTTAAATCAATCAAGATGGACTATAGAAGGAGATTGAGTATTGTTTTGTTAAAAAAACTAAATGAACTAATTTGTTTTTGGTAATCCATGTCGAATGATTTTCGAAAAATATTCACTGGATTGATCTGGTTGTTGTTCGTATTTTTCAGCACGTGTATTAATCCATGCCAATTGATACCATTCTTTCATACTATAATTTTGATTGAGTGCTTGTAGATCAAAAAGATAATTGGGTAGATAGCCTGAGGCCAGTAAACGATAATCTTTAGGTAAAGTTTGTGGGTTGATCGCTTGGATCATGTCAAAAACGAGCGTTGTACAGTTACTTGTAAGTGTGTTGTACCATTTTGCTTCAGCACGTAATTCATCTGCTTTATGTAGATATTCGATAAATAGCGCTTTACGTTCGGTCTGAGGCATTCTTATTGGAAATAAATAAACTTGTTCATGACGAATATTGCTTCGCGTATAAATCAGATCTTTTTCATCAGAAGCCACTAAACTGAGTTCATATTTACGGAAGAAACCACCAATCGCGGAAAATTCTTCTCCTTTTTCTTTGCGAATCTCGATAGAAAAAACCAAAGGTTTTTGATCTGAGAAATCGAAACTCACTAACGTATGCGCGATTTGAGGTCCCATCCAGTAGGATGTGATGACATTGACGCCTGTAATTTTATCTAGGTCAATTGTACGATTTTCCCAACGAATGTCATAAGTGCCGTCTTTATGCCAATTAAAATTACGCACATTATGCAGCTGTACTAGATTGCCTTGCTTTTGGTAAGTAAGCTGCTCAGCAACTTCAGGATTCCAGTCACGATCTTGGCGAGCCTCTAATGAAAAATACCAGACCAGTGAACAGGCGAAGGCAACACAGTAAATTAAAATATCAGTGCGGCGACTAAAAATATGCCCACTGACATAAACACCAAGTAGGCTGAGTGCAAACAGTGCCCAAAGAATGATAATGATTCGGCTAAAGATTGTTCCAAAAGGATGTTGAATCCAGAATGCCAGACATAACCAGATACTTGAGAGGATCACAAATAAGGCAAAAAAACTGTGTAATAGTCCAATGCCTAGCGCCAGTAAAAACTCACGTGATCCAATATTATGCATGATGACGCGCGATCCATTTTTTATTTTTGGTAGGTCGCAAACTCGAAAGCAATATTTGATTTTTCATCAATGTGTTGTTCTGAGTTTACTTTGCGAAAATCCTCAGAGATTTTTGGGTAATGTGCATCACCTTGTACATCTAGATCAACATGGGTTAATTCAAGACGATCAGCAATTGCGAGGGTCTGGGTAAAAATCTCTCCACCTCCAATAATAAATAAAGATGCTTTTTCAGAGTGTTGTACGTCTGTAAGTGCATGAGTTAAAGCATCTTCAATGCTATGAGCAACCTTAACACCCTCAAATTGCCATTCTAAATCACGCGTGATGACCCAATTCACCCGATTGGGAAGAGCACGTCCCATAGACTCTAAAGTTTTACGCCCCATCAGTACGACACCGCCTTGAGTAATCGCTTTAAAGTGTTTGAGATCAGCAGAGATATGCCACGGTAAAGCATTGCCCTTGCCAATACAGTTGTTTTTATCCATTGCGACTACGTGGACAACTTCAATACCTTGCCATGCCATTTTATATTCTCTCTGATCTATTTAAACTGCGACGGGTGCTTTAATAGCAGGGTGTGACTCATAGCCAATAATTTCGATATCCTCAAATTTGAAGTCAAAAATATCAGTAATTTCGGGATTGAGTTTTAATTGACATAAGGGTAGAGGCTCACGTGTAAGCTGTAATTGTGCTTGCTCAAAGTGATTGGCGTATAAATGAGTATCACCACCTGTCCAAACAAAGTCACCTACACCTAAGCCGCAAACTTGAGCAATCATATGTGTAAGTAGGGCATAACTGGCAATATTAAATGGCACGCCTAGAAAAACATCTGCGCTACGTTGATACAATTGGCATGACAGTTTGTTATCTTGTACGAAAAACTGAAACAGGGTATGGCAAGGTGGTAAAGCAACTTTAGCTGCTTCATTTGGGTTCCAACCCGAGACGATCAAACGACGTGAATTGGGATTAGTTTTAATTTCATTCACAAGCCATTGAATCTGATCAAAACCATTTTGCTGATAGCTACCATCTTCATTCTGGGTTGCGCCAAAGTTACGCCATTGATGCCCGTAAACAGGACCAAGTTCACCCTCAGGGCGACCAAAACGTGCAGTTTGTTCTGCGGTTGCCCATTCATCCCAAATGCTGACTTTATTATCTTTGAGATATTGAACGTTGGTATCACCTTTCAGGAACCATAGTAGTTCAATCACAATCGAACGGAAGTGGACTTTCTTGGTGGTGAGCAGTGGAAAGCCTTTAGAAAGATCAAAACGCATCTGATGACCAAATACTGAACGTGTACCTGTGCCTGTGCGGTCACCTTTGTCGCCGCCATTGTCGAGGATATGTTGTAAGAGGTTCAGGTATGTTTGCATCTTCACGCCTATCTTTGCTTTTAATCGCGCTGATTTTATCAGAATTTATGTGATAAATATCTTTTCAATTTGGCGACACTGATTGTCGCAGTCTAATTCTTATGCTCTATTCTAATATAGCTGATTGTTTTATATTAGATTCTATAAATAACGATATGGATAATGAGTACAATGAATTTTAAAGTAGAAAGTTTGCCGAACAGTTTGCAGCCATTCTTAGAAAAAATTTCAGCTACTATTTTGCCAACAGTAACTTTACAGCTCAGTTCAAACGATGCTTTGACTGTATGGCAAAGTAAGATTGGGGGAGAACCGTACCTACCTTTAGATACTGCTTATCCTTTAGATTCTAATGGCAATCCTCTTGCTTTATTGGCCCAGTTTAATTTTGCGGAAATTCCAAGTTTACCTAATTTTCCAGACAAGGGGATTTTGCAGTTCTATATTGCTGCAGATGATTTGTACGGGATGAATTTCGACGACCAACAGCAGCAATCTGGTTTTAGGGTTTTGTACTTTGATCAAGTGATTGAGGATGCATTACAATTAAAACAGGACTTTTCTGAGTTTGAGTTGGGTGAAGAGGATTATTTACCTTTTACTGGACAATACTCGATTGAATTTACCTTAACCACGCAACCAATCAGTTTGGGTGATTTCGCTTTTGCGCCGAAAATCTTAGGGACTGAAGACCTTTATGGTTTTGAAGATCAATTTGAGGGTGGTGATTTTGAAAATGATTTCATTGAACCTTATCATGAACTTTTATCTGCAAGTGGGCACCGTTTAGGAGGTTATCCATTTTTCACCCAAACTGATCCACGTCAATATAATGCAAATATTCAGGATTATATTCTACTATTTCAGTTGGATAGCGAAGATGCAGAGAATGAGATTATGTGGGGAGATTCAGGTGTGGGGAATTTCTTTATTCATCCAGAAGATATAAAGAAACGAGACTTTTCCAAAGTGCTATATAACTGGGATTGTTGTTAAATAAAAAAGCGGATGATCACTCATCCGCTTTTTTATTTTAAAAACTTATTCACTGATGAAAGTAACTTTGCCATCAGTCAAAGACTCAACACGCGCTAAAGATTCAACACGATAGCCTTTTTCAAGTAACACATCACGACCTGGTTGGAATGACTTTTCAATCACGATACCCACACCAACAACCTCAGCATTTGCTTGGTGAATCAAATCGATTAAACCTAATGCCGCTTGACCATTTGCCAAGAAGTCGTCAATCACAAGTGCCTTATCTGTTGCGTTAAGATGCTTGTTCGAGATCGCGATAGTGCTTTCAGTTTGTTTGGTGAAAGAGAACACTTTAGAACGGTAAAGATCATCTTTGAGTGTTAAAGATTGGTATTTACGCGCGAAAATTACTGGAACACCCAGCTCCAAGCCAGTCATGATTGCAGGTGCAATTCCAGAAGCTTCGATCGTAATAATTTTAGTAATGCCAGCATCTTTAAAACGAGCAGCAAACTCTTTACCAATCTGTTGCATTAACACGGGGTCAATTTGATGATTTAAGAAAGCATCAACTTTCAAAACCTGATCAGATAGAACGATACCTTCATTTAAGATTTTCTGTTCTAAAGCGTACACGGGAGAATCCTCTAAACGGATGCTTTTTCAAGCAAAGGCATATTTTAAAAAGCATCTAAAAAATTGCAAGCTAAAATTGACCAGATGGTTAGTTGGTTTTACCCGAATAGCCTGTTAATAATAAGCCATAAGAAGATTTACCATCATTATGTGCCATTTTGACAGGTAGATAATCAAGTTTTGGTGCTAACCAAAATACCGTATTACGTTCTGGTTTATCGTGTTGCATAACGACTTTAATGGTGCTGAACGTCCCATAATTGGTTTTGATGTTTTCAGTGCCTTGCTTAACAAAACGGCGTTCATCTAAAGCTTTTGCATCAGCAATTAAATATTTGGTTCTAAGTGAATTACTTTTTAAATCCTCACGGATTTGCAATTCAGCATTCAGTTCATCTAACGCACCTGCTTGCCATGGGAATGAGCGGGCGGTGTCATCTTTTTTCGTATTCACAACTTTAGTGTTTGGATTAAAGTTAATACTCATCGTATTACTATGAATTAAGATTTTGCTGCTGCGGCTGAACTTTTGTGAAGTAATTTTATTATCCACAAAGCTAAATTGACTCGTTTCCGAGGCTGAGGCAATTCCGCCTGCTTTTGCACTAAACTGGTAGGTCCAATTATTTCCTTGTTGCGAAAGTGTACGTGTCGCCGAACCGAGGTTTTTGTTGTTGTAGCTAAATTGATAGCTTGCTTGGAAAGGTGCCATTGCTAGAGCATGGCTAGACATGCTGACACTGAACAGGGCAGCCGACGTAATACTCACTACTTTCAATAATTTCTTTGTCATCACGCTATATATCCTTTGAATGATCATCAATGAGCAATCATTCATTTATCATTAAGATTTGTGATTATTATGCCTGTAGATTATGAAGAAAAAATCAGGTTTTTTACTCAATGCTTGTTAATTTTTCGTATAAATCATGATGGTATTTGAGTAAGTGGCATAAATCTGAAATTCATACCACCATATTCAATACGATTATTTTCTAGTGTCTTTTTGCTGAATTGGCGTGACTTCTGTGTCATCTAATCCCTCTTCATCAAAGTCATCATCATTTGGCGGATACAAAATGGCAGCCAAATTGACGTTCCCCCAAACAATCAGTTCGGCTGGACGGACTCTGGCGCGGTTTACATGAACTTTGCTCAGCGTTTCAATAATACTCGGTTTCTTTTTAAACCAGCGATTTAAATCTAAATAAAGCAATTCATCTTTGACTGAAACAACTTCAAAATGCTCTAAGATTTTTCCTAGAGGATCTTCATCACGAAATTTTTGGTAATACCAAATCGCAATATAAAATCCCCATTTTTGGAAAATATTCTTAAATGATGCTTCAATCACTTGTGTATTACTAATTTGTTCGAATACCATCAGTTGAACATCTTTATTCATTTCCATTTGAATAAGTTTTAAATCAACGGATAAGGTGGTATGTAAGCCTTTAACATCAATCGTGGAATATAAACGTAGCCATCCATCATATAGATCAGCGTGTAGATCTTGAATAATTCCAACTTTTTCTGTGACATAACGCTCCATTGTCGCATTCACAAATACCTGTGAAAGTGCAAATTCTCTTTCTTCTTCGATGAATTCTTCTGCTTTTTGGTAAACTTTACGTAGACGTTTAACAACGGATGAAATTAGCGTTTGCATAAAAGTTGTTCCAGAAAGTGAATTGATTATAGATTTTTTGATGTTTCTAACTGAACTCAATCATCAACAAATCTGACTGCAATACCACGATCTTTGTATTAGCTAAAAAATAAAAATAAATTTCTGACTTGCAGTGTAGCAAAATTAATTGCTACATTTTCATAAAATGATGGTATGGAAACACTGTGACTATAAGTGGATCACATTTTTTTAATATTTTGAATATTAGTTTGGTTTTATACGGTGATTGCTGTTGGGGATGAGACATATTTTGTCGCTTGAATGCCATGTGGAATAAAAGAAATTTTCGTTCAGTACTGTCCCCTTACTGGTGGCAAGATCCAATTTTTATCGGGGCAGTTGCGTTAGCGATGCTTCTACATGGTGCTGTGCTTGCAATTCAGTTCGCAATGCCATCACCTACAGATACATCAACCAAAGAAATCGCAGTTACGGTTCGTACAAGTCAAGAAAAAGTCAAAGATGCCGACTTCTTGGCGCAAGCTGATCAAAAAGGTTCAGGTGATTTTCGTGAAGCACATCGTATGTCGAGTGATATGCCAGCTCCGATGGAAGCAGATGCGACAACAGGAGAGTCAGAGCTCGAAAGTTTAGAGAAAGTCCAGCAAAAACGAGAATTAAAATTTGAAGAAAAAGTGCTCATGACAGTTTTAAGCTGGCAGAAGCAAGCAGAGCAAACTGAACGTAAAAAAACCTTAGATGAGTTACAGAGTCAATTTCAAGCTAAAGCCGCTATGGTTGCGAGTTTGGAAGCACAATATTTACAACGTCAGCAAAATTTTAGTCGTAAACAGCGTATTAAAACAGTAGATGGGATTCAGGCAAAACAAGATGCGTCAGCAGCTTATCTTGATAAATTTCGTCAGAAAGTTGAACTATACGGTAATCGTTATTATCCAGATGAAGCGAAACAACAACATTTATCGGGTGAAGTACGTTTAATGGTCATTCTGAATGCCGAAGGTGGAATTCGTGCAATTCGTCTTATAGAAAGTTCTGGACATCCCATTTTAGATGAAGCTGCAAAAGCTTCGGTGCGCCGTGGAGCACCTTTTGGACCCTTTGATAACAATATGAAAAAGGACATTTCTGAATTACGAATTATTCGAACATGGCGCTTTGATCCTGTCGATGCGGAATTTGAAGTACATTAAAAAGGTGTACTTCTTTTTATCGTATTTTATAAATTAAATAAAAATTATAAAAATCAATATATTAATTTTTTTAAAAATACATAATTTAAATTATTAAATAAAAAACAAACAATTGAGTTTAATTGTTAAAACTTGAATTGATAATAAAAACAATTATCATTTGCAATATCTTTATTTTTGGAAATATGTGCATCCTT
>NZ_LBMZ01000114.1:0-99480 GCF_001005525.1 Acinetobacter sp. AG1
TTTATAATGATTTAAGTTGATTAAATTGGTCTGAATTATTTTTTATTACATATTTTAACAAATATATTTTTTTATTATTCAATATATTACAAAATCAATCAAAAAGGTTGGAATTAATATGTATTGCATAATATAAAAACACGTGTTTATTATGTTGAACAAGAACATAATTTTTTAAAAGAGGTTGTTTAAATGCTAAAAAATGTATTAGTTGTTGCATTATTGGGGTTATCATCAACTGCGTTTGCAGGTGGTTTTCAGGTTAAGGTCGGTGGTAGTGTTATTGCGCCAACAGATGAAACAAAAATTGCGGTAGGTACCTTAAAAGGTGACAATGAGTTTGCTTTTACACCTTCAGTAGAATATTTCTTTGGTGATACGCCATTTTCAGCAGAGCTATTACTCGCAACACCAATTGCACATGATGTTTTGCTAGATGGTGAGAAAGTAGCGAGAATTAAGCATTTACCACCAACAATAACATTCAAATATAATTTGAAGAATTCAACAGGTTTTACACCTTATATCGGTGTTGGTGGCTCAGCATTTCTTGCTTGGGATGAACAAACCACAGGTGGATTAACTGGTAAAGATTTATCAGTCAAAGAAGATTTTGGTTTTGCAGGTCAAATTGGTTTTAATTTTAAACCAGCTGATGCAAAGAACTGGGGTGTTTTCTTTGATGCGCGTTATGCACAATTAAGCCCAGAAGTTAAAATTAATGGAACTAAGTTGACTGATTTAGATATTAATCCAATGGTCTATACTTTGGGCTATAGCTACAAGTTCTAAGGCGATTTAGATTTAAAGAAACCTCACAGATCGTGAGGTTTTTTATTTTGCAATCGCAACATAAAACAGATACAAGCCTGAAACAGAGCGTACTGTAAGCTAACAACTAGTTTTTAATAAGTTGTGATCGGTGATGAAAAAATTATTAAACTCAGCATTATTTCTTATGTCATTACTCATTTTATCTCAAACCCATGCCGCCAGTTTCCCATGCAAAGCTGCAAAATTAAAATCGGAACAACAGATTTGTAACGATCTTGGTTTAAATGATGCAGATGTAAAACTGGCAACAACTTACCAGATTATTTTGCACGCACTACCTATGGGAGGACGTGATGCAGAAAAAGATAAGCAATTCCAATGGTTGAAACAGCGTAATTCATGTGCAGCAAATACTCCCTGTCTTCGTCGTGCTTATGCGCAAAGACAACAGCAATTGGATCAACTTCTACAAACACGTATATTGAGCCAAGGACCATTCTAATTGTTCTTTTGCGCATTTTTTAACTGAAAAAATAAAACACAAGGATTGAAATATTCAAGATATGCACCATTCATAAATCATTCCAAATATATAAGCCTCAAGATAAGGAGTGATTTATGAGTGAACAAGTCGCACAAAATTATAGTTTCCAAGCTGAAGTTGCTCAGTTATTACACTTGGTGACACATTCGCTGTATTCCAACCCAGAAATTTTCTTACGTGAACTGATTTCAAATGCTTCGGATGCTTGCGATAAGTTACGTTTTGAAGGGATTAATCACCCTGAATATTATGAAAATGATGCAAACTTACATGTTCGTGTGAGCTTGAATAAAGAGAATAAAACTTTAACTATTTCCGATAATGGTATTGGTCTGAGTCAACAAGAGGCGATAGAAAATCTTGGTACGATTGCAAAATCGGGCACTAAAGATTTTATGTCAAAGTTAAGTGGTGATCAGAAAGCCGACGCACAGTTAATTGGTCAATTTGGGGTTGGTTTTTATTCTGGATTTATTGTAGCCGATAAAATTACGGTTGAATCACGCCGCGCTGGCTTAGAGACTGCTGAAGGTGTGCGTTGGATCAGTGGCGGTACAGGTGAGTTCGAAGTTCAAACAATTGAGAAAGCAACTCGTGGTACCGATATCATCTTGCATTTACGTGATGATGCACTCGACTATTTAGAGTCGTGGAAAGTTAAACAAATCATCAATAAGTATTCAGATCACATCAGCTTGCCAATCGAAATGCAAAAAGAAATATGGCAAGAAGAGGAAGTCGCTGAAGGTGAAGAGCCTAAAGGCGGTCAGATGGTTAAAACGGATGAATGGGAGGCGATTAACTCTGCTAGCGCATTATGGACACGCAGTAAGAGCGAAATCACTGATGAGCAATATATCGACTTTTATAAAAACCTCAGCCATGATTTTGCAGAACCTCTAGCATGGGCACATAACCGTGTCGAAGGTAGTACTGAATATACACAGTTATTGTATATCCCAAGTCAAGCCAAACAAGATCTGTTTACACGCGAAGCAAAAGCGGGTATTAAATTGTATGTGAAGCGTGTATTCATTTTGGATGAAGCAGACAACCTCATTCCAAACTATTTACGTTTTGTACAAGGCGTGGTCGATAGTGCTGATTTACCATTAAATGTCAGTCGTGAATTACTTCAAGAAAGCCGTGATGTAAAAACCATTCGTGAAGGCAATGCGCGTCGTATCTTGACTTTATTGGATGGTTTAGCAAAGTCGGAAGATGAAAAAGACCAAGAGAAATTTAAAGCTTTCTATACTGAATTTGGTTCGGTATTAAAAGAAGGTTTAGGCGAAGATACCGGTAACCGTGAACGTATCCTAAAATTATTGCGTTATGCGACGTCAACCCATGATGAAATCTCGACTTCATTTGCTGACTATAAAGCACGTATGAAAGAAGGGCAGAAAGCGATTTACTACGTGACTGCTGATAACCTTACAGCCGCGAAAAATTCGCCACAACTTGAAGTGTTCAAGAAAAAAGGCATTGAAGTATTGCTCATGGCAGATCGTGTTGATGAGTGGGCAATGAACTTTGTATTTGAATTCGATGGCACACCACTGCAAAACGTTTCTAAAGGCGCTGTTGATCTTGGTGACTTACAGGATGCTGAAGAGAAAAAGGCTTTAGAACAAGCGGCTGAGCAGTTTAAACCTGTCGTCGATCGTTTGAGTACTTCCTTAAAAGATAAAACCAAAGAAGTGCGTGTTACGACGCGTTTAGTTGATTCACCAGCATGTTTGGTAACGAGCGAGGGTGAACTTTCTCCGCAATTGATTCGCATGTTGAAACAAGCAGGTCAAGCAGTTCCTGAGATTAAACCAACACTGGAAATTAACCCTGAACATCCATTGGTAAGAAAACTAGAAAATTCAGCACAGTTTGATGATCTTGCGAATGTGATCTTTGATCAGGCGGTGATAGCAGAAGGTGGCTTACCAGAAGACCCAGCAGCCTATGTAAAACGTATCAACAGTTTATTATTACAATAAGTGATTTGACCTAAAAACCTCTGCTTCGGCAGAGGTTTTTTATATCTATTGATAACATTTAAGTTATCCACAGTTATGTTGGTCTTTTGATCAAAACTGTGCTTCAAACTTCATTTGATAGTTGAAAGAATATCCTTGTTCACTCGTTGGCATGTTTACATAATTAATATCATTTTGCATAAAAACCCAATTACGCCAAATTGGTCTTTTCCAAGAAAAATATGGCCCCCACTCATTCACACGAAGAGTCTTGTTTTCATAATCACCTGTACTCAAAATTCCATAGGTGAGATTGTTTTGAGAAAACAGATTTAATTTCTGAAAAGTACGATTACTCCATACATATTCTGAGTCTTGAGTTTTAGAAAAGTTAAATTGCGTGGAAATCTGTGCTTGTTGCTGAAATTTTTGGGTTAAATCTAAGTAGGTTTCCGCATAGTTTTTACTGCTTGAACCGTAACGAAAGATTTGAGTTGTATTGAGCCGTAGCCCTGAATACAAGATCCAGTTTTTCTTTGCTAGAAATTGGACATAAATATCTGTATCTGAATTTGAACCTAAATCTAGATCATTATGAAAGGGCAATAAATTAGAAATGGTTGACCAACTTGCGCTGAGTGGATTCGGCGTGGGAATTGTTTTGTGGGCATTGTGCTTGGTATTTTTGCCTAGTTTTTTAGGCGGTTGGGTTTGCTGAGCACGTTGCCATAAAGTGTCATGACCAAAAACCTGCATAAGTTCATCGGCAAGTTGTTGATCGTTGCTTACTTCATGAGCTTCATCTGTAATCACCGTAGAACATTTTAAAACATGATGTACTTGCGAATGTGGCTGTAAAAAAGATTGATGAGCAAGATGTGTATGATGTCTATTGATTGGGATTAAAACAGGAAAAAAGGGGAGCAGTAGGTAACCTAAATATAGATTTCCTATAATCAAAACATACACAAGTATGGCGTATCGATGATTCATGCATAAAAGAAAAATTAAAGAATCAAATAATAACAATCAAAGCTTAATTAATTATTTATTTTATAAGATTGTATAAAAATGAAAATGCTCAATTAAAATTTAAATTAAGCATTCAGATCATTTAAATGAATTTAGAATAGGGTTTCAAGACGAACGAAAGTACTAACGAAATGACTGCGATCTGAACGATGATCATTGAAGTAGTTTAGATCACCTTGTACATAGAACCACTCACGCCATAAAGGTTGTCTCCAAGAAACAAAAGGCCCCCAACTATTTAGACGCAAGTCATTATTGTTGTAATAGCCACCTGTATAGAGACCGTAATTAAAATTGTTATGCGCAAAAAATTGGTGTTGGCGGAAAATTCGATTGTCCCATAACAAATCATCATCTTGTTTGTCAGCGTAAGTTAAACTGAATTGATTTGAAAGAAAAGGTTGGTTGGGGCGAGCATGTATCAATTCTAAATTTGTACGCAGATAGTTCTCACTTTGACTACCATATCGATAGATTTGTTCAGCATTAAAGTGGAAATCATTGCGCAAATCCCAATGCTTCTCAGCTCTTAGACGTAGGTAAACATCATCACCAGAACGAATACCAATATCTGCATCTGTTTCAAATGGTAGTTTTTTGGAAAAATTAGACCAACGTAATGCAAGAGAACCATTGCTGTCACGTGTTTGTTTAGAATCAAGTTTTTTATTTGGATCTTGATTTGGTTGTGTATTGGTATTGGCAATATTATTTTTAAATTCGTCATCTAGAGAATCATCACCAAAAACTAAGCTAAGTTTTTTTTCTAAAGTTGGAAGTTTGATTTTTCCTCGAATACGAGGTTTAACTTCATAGTTATCATATTCATTCCAATAATTGTCCAACATAAAACGAATCGTTGCCGAAGCTGGTTTTTCAGGGTCGACATCACCAAACCAGTCATCAATCTTAACCGAGGTTCGATCAGCCCAGTTGCGAATATCACGCTGTTTACGATCAACCCAAGTTTTATTCTCAGTTTCAGCGGTTGGAGGAACAATAGATTGATCAGATTGTTCAGGAAGAACCGTCGGACTCGCATCTACCCATTTAGGAATATAGTCTAAGAAATTTTCTTGATTTGATGTTTCCGCTTTGGGAATATTATTCTCAGTTTGTTCAACCGGTTTAGTTGCTGCACTGACAGTTGTTGATAAACCGAATGGAAGTGCAATGAGCGTATATAAAATATATGATGGTACCGTTTGATTTAAAGTCGTCATAGTTAAAACTTATATATTGTTCTTCATTTAACTTTTGATTATTCATACAATAAAATCAAGCTAAAGACACAAAAAACAGCAATTTAACAATGCTTTTGAAAATTTGAATGAGTATTTATGAAAATCTACCATCAAACTTACAATAAGCAATCACAAGTTTGATGGTGGATTAGATGTATCTTAAAAATAGATATTTAGGTCGCTGAAACATCCGCATTTTCGAGTGCTTGATAGAGATCGTGAACTGAAATTGGTTGAGGGAGACGGCTAATCACTTGACGTATTAATTGCCATGTATAGCCGTCTGCACGATCTAACAATAGATACGGATAAGCTTGATCTTCGCTCGATAATTTTACGCGTTCTGCGCCGTGTAGCACTCTTATTTTCTGGCGCTCTTTGAGGAGTATGACTGGCGTCAGAAAAGTCGCTGTTGTTTCTTCAAAAGGAATAAATTTTTGCGTGTTAATAAAGGCAGCAGGAATATAAGGGTAAGATCGCTCATTACGTTGCCAAACTTGACTACCATTCATGATACATTCATTAAATAATGTTTCATGTTGATGGTAATGTTGTTTAAAAATAACCCAGTCTGTTTGATGAATCGAGCTTGTTTGAGTATGACGTTGGTCTGTATAAGCTTGTAAGATTGTTGCAGCATATTCGACACTATGAGTACCAATAAGTACGACATAATGTGAAAACTGTCCTTGAGCATAAAGCTGTTCAGCAACAAAGATTTGAGCTGTTTCCCAAACAGGTTGAACGTCATTCTCAGCTTTTAAATATAACCAATCAATTTTAATATTTTGATCAATCTCATCGTGTAGCTCTACACGATATAAAGATGGAAATGTTTTAGGATCGATACGCTCTAAGCGACAAACGAGTCCATCTAAATTAAAATCTTTTAGCGCAACAGGTTTAGCTTTATTTAGATTTGCAACAGGACGCACATTTTGTCTAAAACTTGGTTTAGGCTTTGTAACCGTTGGCATACTTGGTGCTGGAGCATTGGGTACAGATTGAATTCTTTCCTGAATAATTGCTTCGAGTTGTGCTTCAAAATTCGCAGTTTCTTCTCTCATTGCAGATAATCTGTCCTTGTGAATTGTCTGATTTAGATCTAACGATAATTCTGTTGAAGTTTGATGAATTGGTTCTAAAACAGGGATGAGACTTTTGAGTTCATCATCTGTTTTTATATAATCACTTGTGCTCGTTTGAATCCATTCAAGTGCTTGTCGAGTAGATGTAAACCAAGGGCTCTTTATAAAAGACAATGCAGGACGAATAACCCAAATTTGCCAATGCTGTGACTGACGTAAAGCTGCCCATCCCATGTCGCCTGATGCAAATAAAGCATGTTCAACACGCCCCATAAATTTAAATGTTCCGCGATAAGTGAGTGCATACCCAAAGCTTTCTAATTCTTCAGCCGAAAATTCTTCTTGTTGAATAAATTCTTTAAATGGAGTGAGTTGTTCTTGAAACAATGGATCGTCACAAGAAGCACAAATATCCTTGATACGTTGCTTTGATTTTGCAATCTCAAAAAGTGAGTTTTTATCGTTGTTTAGCCCAACAATGAGATGTTTGAGCTCATCAACCAATAATGCTTTCTCTAATACGTCCATTGATAGTTTCCTTAGAGATAGGCTTGAGCCTGTTTCAAATAATGAATAAGTACGATATTCACAGCATCATCTAACAGTTTGTATTCAGGTGTATTCGTCAAATTATGCTGTCTAGCCAAGGCTACAAGTTGCTCAATGCATATTTGTTCGGGTTGAATCTGACCATTTATTAGGGCTTGTAACTCTTGAATTTTCATAACAAAAGAATGTCACTTTATGACGATTATAGAAGAAAAATATGCAAAATCTATAGACTGCAAGTTAGTAAAAAATCTCATTTAGGTATTCCAAATAGAGATTTTGATCATGTTTTGGCTTTCAAAGTATCAACATTTTAAAACAATAAATCGGATAAATAGATCGCGCTGGGGAAGTATATCTATAAATCTATCTCTGTAGTGTGATTTTAATCACATTTTTTTTAGTTAAAAGTTGATCAATAAAATACTTAGTTTGTTACAGAATTTACCACTAGAGATAAACGGTATGCTTTTTAAGATAATAGGTGATGTAACTATCACATCTAGCTAGAATAGTTTGCTGCGCACAAGCTTCAGACAGTTGCTGAAGCTTGTATTTTAGCTAGCTTGTTAAGGCTTAATTTCGCATTGATCATCGCTGCATTGGGCTGTATCTGTTTGCTGAATTTCTTCTGCAGAAGCAGATTGAGCCTGTTGTAATGCCTGTAAGAAAATTTCACGCGGTTGTGCACCTGAAAGTGCTAGTTTTTGATCAAAAACAAAAAAGGGTACACCCGTTACATTTAATTGCTCATGGGCAATTTTTTCATCATGGCGAACAAAATCTGCTAGTTCATCTGAATTCAATACATACTCGACTTCAGCATGATCCAAACCAATCCGTGAAGCGATTTCTTCAACCACTTCACGTTCACCAATTGCAAGACCTTCAGTCATATAAGCATGAAAAAAAGCTTCTTTTGCTTCGTTACCCAAGCCTTTGCTTTGAGCCAAATGGATAATACGATGTGCATTAAAGCTGTTGCCTGAATTGGCTTTTTGCCATTGAAAGTCAATGTTTTCAGTCGCTGCCATAGCCGCAACATTACGTTCCATTTCTTCCATTTCAGCAAAGCTACGCCCATATTTCTTTGCTAAGCGCTCCGTATTTGAAGTCTCGTGTTTAGCTGGAGCATCTGGATCGAGTTCAAAGCTATGCCAATGAATATCAAGCTCAATTCCTGCTTGTTCAGCAACATGTTCAAGACGCTTTTTCCCAATATAACAAAAAGGGCAAACGACATCTGACCAAATATCTACGCGCATAGCATATCTCTACAATTTCAGTTGATTTGATAATAGGGGCGAAAGTATGAAATTTAAAGCGATGAAAATGTAATGCTCCGTTACGAGAAATGAAATAAAAATCAATTAACAGTCTGTGTTTGATTGATTAAACTTAAATTCAGAACATAAAAAATATAAATATACTTGGAGGCTGCATGCGCCGTTTTTTATTATTTTTAACTGTAGTCGTGATTTGTTTGGGTACATTCTTTTTCTATCAATATCGCGTAAAGCAAAATGCAGCCAATACAGAACAAATGTTTGAAATTGTTATGGCTGAAAAAATGCGTGAGCTCTATGATCAAGCGCAGGATTGGAGCAAGCCTATACAACTCAACGTGCATGATGATCGTTTATCTGGTGATTATAAGTTGATGTCCGAGTTTCTACTTAGTTATTGGATGCAAAATGTTGAGGCAAGAAATGCTTATTTAAGGCAACTCAAAGCAGCAAATTGGGATACTTTTTTAGATGTCGAACGTTTAGATCAAGACCGTCAAAAAGGTTATCGTGAGACTGAAAAAATGCTTCAGGATGTTCGAAAAATCTCGACTGAATACGGAATAAAGAGACAGAAAATACAGGCAGATTCACTTGAACAAGCAAAAAATCTTGCCATTCATAATGAAATGAGAAAATCCTTACAAGAAAAATTGCAGAATAACCTGAAAACAGACAAGGCGCATGACATTTTCCCGATTGAACAACAAGTGATTGAGAAAGCACAAGCGATGTTTGATATGTTAAAAACCTACCCTTGGCAAAGAGAAGATAACAAGATTCTTTTTGAGGAAACAGCACAAGTCAAAAAGTTTAATTCGCTTTATCAAGATGTGCTCAGATTAAATCAGAAGATGGATAAAATTAAGCAAAACAATGTTGAAGTATTAGATGAAGAATTATAATTTCGTGATGCAATGATGCCTTGCATACATCATTGCATGACTGAGTTCGAGCTTAAGCTTAATCAAAGATCTTTTCTGCTGCTTGGAAAGGTAGACTCACTACATCAATCGCCACGGCAAAAGGGAGCAATACCAGTTTTTCCAAAGGATTCATACCTGATTTTGATTTATAACTTTCTTCTTTATTGGTATAGATAGAGACTTGATAAGGCTTACTTAAGGCTTTGAGTGAACTTAGATTATTTGCTGTAGGATAAACCACACCAGCGAGTTTGATATCGAAACAGAAGCGTTGAGCTTGCATACGTTCATCACTTGAAGAAGAACATTCTCTCGCACCATTCTCAATGAAAAACTCTAAATCTTTTTTGCTCAAGTCTTCTTTTAGTTTTATATATGAAAGGGGGAGTGTGCCCGAAAAATTGCCATCATTTTTTTCAGAATAAAAGCTTAGCTCACGTGTAATTTGAATATTTTTTGGGTCGAGTTTTGTGATCAAACTCACAAATTGGGATCCACCTTGGGTGAGGATATAGCTATTTTTTTGCCCAGCGATTACGAGACTATCTTTAGGTAAATTTGAAGATTGTTGAGCGGGTCTTCCAAATGCAATGACAGTATCTTCAACTAAAGTAACCTTAGTTGTGCGAACATAAGTTTTACTGTCTTTGGTAATAAGGGTTTTAGTTGCACAACCTGCTAAACATAATCCTGTAATCGATATCGCTGTAGTCATTTTAATTAAAGTTGAAAACATCCATTTCTCCCAATCGTTTTTTAAAGTATAGAAAATAATCAATATTTATAAATTCACTCGAGCACAGTAATCAAAAAAACGAGCTTATGCGAGATTTTTTCCTCTTTTATCTATTCATTTTACAAAGATCAGACATATTATTTGATTCGCTCATTTTATCTTACGTTCAAAAAAATAATCCTATTTACCGTTTATCAGAGTGATACAGAATTCAATATTACTTTGTTGTAGGCTTAAGCTTACAGTTATTTTTATTTAATGTTTAAGGTGAATGATTTTTGGAGCAAGTGATGAACTTTCTAAAACGATCAGCGCTGATGATGGCATTTACTTTGGTTGGGTTTTCAGCAGTACATGCCGAAGAGGTTGCAACTTTACCAACCATTCGTCTTATGGCTGAATCTGAATTACGTGAAGAAGTCGTAGGACCTACTCCATTTCAAGAAGATAAAAAAGTACGTCAAGCACTTCAGCATCGTATTTATAAAACTCATACTGATATGCAGAATGCAGAAATTCCTGAGAATATTAGTGCAGTTGAATTTGAACCAAAGGTGCAGTCAGGCTTATCTCAAGTTTCACCTGGGTTACAAGAGTATATTCTAGCAGTGGCTTCAGGTTTTCAATCATCTGATCCAACTAATGGTGTATTTAAAATATTAGAGCCACTTAATATAAATCGAAACAATATTGATGGCATTCGTGATGGTTCGATTAAAGTCAATTTGAATGATATTTTGTTATTACAGCAGCAAATTCAAAATGGTTTAAAAGATTTTAGACAACCATAGCTTATATCATTGATTAAGATAAAAATCCCCGCATATATAGTGGGGATTTTTTCTATTATTGTTTGAGATAACGCTCAAAAATACTAGAGAAATCATAATTTTCAATTTGTTTACGGCGTTCAGTAAATTTATTTTCAACTTGAATCGTCGTCTGTGAAATAATATCGGGGAGATTTAACAATACTTGTTCTGGTAATTCACGCAGAGAAAACATGTTATTCACAGCTTGTTGAGTAATTACTAGTGAATTTATTTGACGTTCAATTTCTTTACACGCTTCTCCAATACTAAACAGAGCTTTATACAAATCTCGTACTTTTTCGATTTGTGATTTTTCAATATCAATGGAATAACTTGCTCCACCAAGTTGGAATTTGATTTCGACATCGCGATCAATTGTACCTGCGGTTTCAAGCAACACGCGACTGATCTGATAATGTTTATAAGGATAGCGATTTAAAGTGCGTTTTTTGCTGACCGCACTGGTACCATCAAGATGAATAAATGATGTGTTAGTGAAGCAGTATTCATCGGTTTTTGCTTTAATTAAAAAGAAAATTTTTTCATTGTCTTCATGGAAAATATAGTCATCAATATCAGTTTTATCATAATCTTGAGGTTCAATAATCTTACCGATATCACTGGTTCCCATTAAATCGGCTGCCATATTTTTAAACATTGTTAGAACCTTATTATTTGTTGGAATAGCGATCATAATTTGCCGTGTATTGTTCTGTCTACAGTGGGCATTTGTATTTTAAGAATTCTATACAACCATGAAACGAATTTTGATCGCATAAAAAAATCCCCGCAAAATGCGGGGATTTTCTTTTTATCTTAGTGTCGATTAAACACGTTCGATAATGGTCGCGATACCTTGACCAAGACCGATACACATGGTCGCAAGACCGATTTGGGTATCTTGTTGTTCCATCACGTTCAACAAGGTTGTAGTGATACGCGCACCAGAACAGCCCAATGGGTGACCCAATGCAATCGCGCCACCATTCAAGTTGATGATGTCTTGTTTGTCATATACGCCTAAGCCTTTCATGACTGATAAGCCTTGAGCAGCAAATGCTTCGTTTAATTCGATGGTCTGGATATCCGCCATGGTTAAACCAGCACGCTTAAGCGCTTTTTGAGTTGCAGGTACTGGACCATAACCCATGATTGCAGCATCACAACCCGCAATGGCCATTGAACGAATCACAGCACGTGGTTTTAAACCCAATGCTTGAGCGCGCTCAGCAGACATCAACAACATTGCAGATGCGCCGTCAGAAAGAGCAGAAGAAGTTGCTGCTGTTACTGAACCACCTTTAGGATCGAAAACTGGTTTCAATGCTTTGAATGCTTCAAGGTTAGCATCCGCACGAATGACTTCGTCGATGTCGCAAAGGATTTTGAAGCCATTGGCATCATGACCTTCAACACCAACGATTTCGTTTTTGAAACGACCTTCTTGAGTTGCAGCCCAAGCACGACGGTGAGATTCAACACCGAAAGCATCTTGTTCTTCACGAGAGATACCGTTCATACGACCTAACATTTCAGCTGTTAAGCCCATCATGTTCGATGCTTTCGCATAGTGTTTAGATGCTTCTGGGTTAAGGTCGATGCCGTGCATCATACCGACGTGGCCCATGTGCTCAACACCACCAATGATGAATACATCACCTTGGTTAGTTGCAATCTGTGCAGCAGCTGTGTGGATTGCTTGCATTGAAGAACCACAAAGACGGTTTACTGTTTGACCGCCAGCAGTTTTTGGAATATCAGCCAATAAACCAATGTTACGAGCAATGTTCATACCTTGCTCTAAAGTTTGGTTTACACAGCCCCAAATTACGTCTTCAACTTCATTGGTATCAAACTGGTTACGAGCAACAAGTGCACGTACTAATTCAGCAGATAAACTGTCGGCACGAACATTGCGGAACATACCGTTACGTGATTTGCCCATGGCAGAACGAACGCCATCAACAATCACAACGTCACGTGGATTTAAAGTAGCCATTCACGTCGCTCCTTAACCGTAGAATTTTTTGTTGTTAGCAGCCATGTCACGCAACATTTGTGGCGCTTCATAAGCCTTACCTAAGTGTGCATATTTGTCGCAAAGCGCAACATATTCAGCAACACCTGTTTGGTCGATGTAACGGCATGGACCACCACGGAATGGAGGGAAACCTACACCCATGATCATCGCCATATCTGCTTCAGAAGCAGTTGCAACGATGTTGTCTTCTAAGCAACGAACTGTTTCGTTACAGAAAGCAAGCATCATACGGTCAATGATTTCTTGGTTGTCAAACTCGCGTTTTTCACCAGTAACGAAAGGCGCAATGATTTCGTAAGCTGTTGGATCAACAGTTTTCGCTTTCTTACCTTTCTTATCTAACACGTATTTGTAGAAACCAACGTCATTCTTTTGACCAAGACGTTTTGCTTCATACATCGCTTCGATAGAACCTTTGTAGTCAGGCTTCATACGGTCAGGGAAACCTTCAGCCATTACTTCTGCGCCATGAACACCTGTATCGATACCAACAACATCGATTAAGTATGCAGGACCCATAGGCCAGCCGAATTTCGCCATTACATTATCCACTTGTTGGAAATCCGCACCATCTTTTACAAGAAGATCGAATGCACCAAAGTAAGGGAACAATACACGGTTAACTAAGAAACCTGGGCAGTCGTTGACAACGATTGGTGTTTTACCCATTTTTTGAGCAAGAACAACAGTGGTTGCAATCGCTTCATCAGATGTCTTCTCACCACGAATCACTTCTACCAACGGCATCATGTGTACTGGGTTAAAGAAGTGCATACCAACAAAGTTTTCAGGACGTTGTAATGCTTTCGCCAAACGCGTAATTGAGATTGTAGACGTGTTAGAAGCAATAATCGTGTTTTCACGAACATTCTTCTCAGTGTCTGCAAGTACCATCTCTTTTACTTTTGGATTTTCAGTCACTGCTTCGATCACGATATCCACTTCTTTAAACTCATCGTAGCTTAAAGTTGGACGGATGCGAGCAAGTGTTTCACCCATTTGAGCAGGTTTCATTTTCTTGCGTTCAACTTGCTTAGTCAGTAAGCCGTTCGCTTCTTTCATACCAAGTGCAAGTTGTGGGTTACCAATGTCTTTCATGATGATTGGTGTGCCTTTGCTTGCCGTTTGGTAAGCAATACCACCACCCATGATACCCGCACCTAATACAGCTGCTTGGTTTACAGGATGAGCACCTTTCTCATATTTCTTCGCAGTTTTCTTCACAACTTGGTCATTGATGAATAAACCAATCAATGCACCTGCTTGTGGAGTAATTGCTGCTTTAGCAAAACCTTGAGCTTCTGCTTTTAATGCATCATTACGCGTAAGGCTTGCACCTGCTTGTAATGAGTCAAGTAACAATTTTGGCGCAGGGTATTGTGCAGGGTTTGCTTTTGCAAGTACCGCACCTTTTGCCGTATTGAACGCCATCATTTGTTCAAGTGGGTTCAATTTAATTGCGTCTAATTTTTCTTGACGTTTTGCTTTCCAATTCAAACGACCAGCAATGGCTTGTTTTACCAAATCAATCGCAGCTTCTTGAAGTTTGTCAGCAGCAACAACCGCATCTACAGCACCATCTTTTAGTGCAGCAGCTGGTTTTTTCGGGTTCGCCATTGCCATCCATTCAACAGCATTGTCGATACCAATTACACGGCTTAAACGTACGCTACCACCAAAACCAGGATAGATACCAAGTTTGATTTCTGGTAAGCCAACTTGAGCTTGCTCAGACATGACACGGTAGTCACACACTAAGCACATTTCAAAACCACCACCAAGCGCTGTACCATTAATAGCAACAACTTTAGGGATGTCTAAATCTTCAAAGCTATTGAAGACGTCATGTACAGGCATAAGCCAATCAACAATTGCTTGTTCACCAGCAGCGAAGTTGTCGCCAAATTCAGTAATATCTGCACCAACGATAAATGTTGATTTACCAGAGGTAACAACTAAGCCTTTAATGTCGTTATTGGCTTTAACCGCAGCAATTGCTGCTTGGAAGTCTTCGATGGTTGCACGGTTAAATTTATTAACCGACTCACCTTGTAAGTCAAAGCGGAATTCTGCAATTCCGTCCGCAAGCATTTGGACGGTAATGGCATTGCCAGCGTGGATCATGCCTGATCTCCCTTGTTGTGGAGGATTCTGAGTTGATGTCATAAAGCGTGTATGCGTTAGCGCACACAAAATGCTTCGCTAATCTTACGATAACTATATCCAAAAAGGACATAACAAGTTGTATCAAGCCGTGACGCTAGGGTCATCTATTCTTTTAAAGAATTTATTTCTAAGGCTTGTATAAAAATAGAAAGCTATTTTTTCCTTTAAAAACAGTGAAAAGTTGATTGATTTTAGTCATGTGATTATCGGTTTTAAACGTAAAAAGTGCATTAAGCAACCCATAAATCATTTTTAAATTCATATATTTTTTATTAGCATATTTAAGCTAATATTTAAGTTCAGTTGATAAAGTTATGGCTTATTTATTGCTTTATTATAGATATAGAGAAAGCAATATTTTATTGTTAACTCATTGTTGAAAAAGGATTTTGAAAGATTTTTTTTGTTTTTGAAATGAGACATAGTTTGATTTTATGACAAAAAATGTTAGTTATAGCTATTTTTAGGGTTTATGTGAAAACGAATAGAAAAATAATTATTTGTTGATGATGTGGTTGGGAGGCTGAATAAAAAAACAAACCTGTTTAGGGAAGGATGGGTAAAAGATGAAACCAACAGACCAAACATTGATGAAACAAATGCATATTTCGATTGAAGAAATTGAATATCGACGATCTTTGCTTAGTTTAAGTCATCAAGAATTACAGCAGTTGGTTGACTTAGGGGAACAAATTGATCTTGAGTATCTACTTGACCAAGTTGTGATTACCTTTTATCAACAGCAAACCTCGATTTCTGAGATTGCTTCACTGATTGGCGATATAGACACTTTATCTCGGTTACAACATGCACAACGCCAATACTTGGTAGAACTTTTTTCAGGTAATTATGATGCCAATTATGTCAATAATCGATTGAGAATCGGTTTAGTGCATAAACGAATTGGTGTCGAACCCAAATTATATTTATCCGCCGTCTATCATCTCAAAACCATGCTGATATCGATGATTCAACAACAGTTAGGCGATACAGAGAATTTTCATCAAATACGTTCTACTTTAGAAAAGTTATTTATGTTTGATATTTCGCTGGTTGTAGAAACCTATGTGTGGAGTCTGGTCAGTGAGTTGAAGGCATCTAAAGAAAAAATTGAGCAATATGCTTCTGTGTTAGAAGATCGTGCTCAGCAAATGGAAGCTTTATCTCAAACTGATCCGCTCACAGGACTATTAAATGTGAGACATTTAAATCGTATTTTAAATTCGACAATTTATGCAGCTGAACGAAGTTTAGAACCCGTTACAGTCGTATTTATCGATATCAATGATTTTAAAATGATCAATGATAATTTTGGGCATTCTAAGGGGGATCAAATCTTAAAAGTGGTGGCGGATGCGATTCGATTCGTTGCACGTTTGGATGATCATTGTTTTAGATGTGGTGGAGATGAGTTCTGTATTGTATTTCCGCGTTGTACTGAAGCACAGGCACTTGAAAGTTTCGTTCCGAGATTACTACAGTATGTTTATCAAATTGAGCCGAGTATTACCTTAAGTATCGGTGTAAAACAAACAGATCATGTTGATGGCTACTTGGACGCATCTACTTTGATTCATGAAGCTGATGCAAAAATGTATTTGGTCAAAAAACAGCAAAAAATAAAAAAATAACAATTTTCATTGGAAGATCAATTTTTATATATACATGATATTTATTGTTTATTTTATCTAATAAATTAAGTAGAACAAATTGTTGAACCAAAATTGGCTAGAAATTAAAAAAGACGATGATAAAATTCCGAGATTCATTTTTTTGGTCGATTTTTTCAATGGTTAAATGGATCATTTTAGCGATTTTTATTATTTCAGCTTTGTATATTCAACGACGCGGTAAAGTAAAGCATTCGTTTTATCGTCAATTTTTCGATCATTCAACGATTCTTGCACCTATAAACTTTTTAATGTACATGTTTTCTAAAGTACCGAATCAACCTTATATTGATACGCAGTATTTTAAAGATTTAAAAGTTTTAGATGAAAATTGGGAAATGATTCGAGACGAAGCCAAAGCTTTATATGACAAAGGTGGGATTAAAGCTTCAAGTAGTTATGATGACCTCGGTTTCAACTCCTTCTTTAAAACAGGTTGGAAACGTTTCTATTTGAAATGGTATGACTCGGCACATCCATCTGCCGCTGAACTTTGCCCAAAAACAACTGCATTATTAAAAACCCTTCCAACAATCAAAGCTGCGATGTTTACTGAGTTAGCGCCAGATAGCCGTTTAGTTCGCCATCGTGATCCTTATGCGGGTTCATTGCGTTACCATTTAGGTCTTATTACACCAAATGATGATCGCTGTTTTATTGATGTTGATGGTCAGCGATATTCGTGGCGTGATGGTGAAAGTGTGGTGTTTGATGAAACCTATATCCATTATGCGGAAAACACCACTGAACAGAATCGTATTATCTTTTTCGCTGATGTAGAACGCCCATTAAAAACCCGTTTTATGGAAAAGTTTAATCATTGGTTCGGTAAAAGTGTCATGACGGCAGCCAGCTCACCCAATGAAGCGGGTGACCAAACAGGCGGGTTAAATAAGCTTTTTGGATATATTTATCAGTTCCGTTTAAAAGCCAAAGCCTTAAAAGCAAGTAATCGTGGTTTATATTATTTTTTGAAATGGTTCATCATGTTAGGGCTATTTTTCTTAATTTTTATTCGACCTTATGTATTTTAAGTCTGAATGAGATCAACGCGCGAAAGGGCGTTTTTTTATAACGATGATTTGGTTATTTATTTGTTTATTAATATTGTATCAAATGGTCTAAATTGAGCATAATTTGCAGGCATTTTATTAAAATTGAGAAGCCATAATGAAAAAATTTTTACTGATTAATTTAAGCCTTTTAAGTTTAGTGGCTTGTAGTGATGAAAATAATGATATTTATGGAAAGGTTGACCCAAAGAATAAAGTTTTTTACAGTTATGATTTTGCAGCGGCAAATACCTCAAACAAACTAACAAAGAAATCATACCAAGTAGATAAAAATAATGATCTTTTAATTAGTTATACTGAAACACCGAAATTGCAAACAGAAGCGCTTCGAAACTTTATAACGAGCAATGGTATATCCACTATATTACCACCGCAAAATACTACGGGTGCTTATATGGTCGGTCGTAAAGCGATATTTAATCACACTGTTTTAGAATATGAGCCTTATAATTTAGAGCAGAGAACAGTATTTAAACTCACCTATCAACTTAAAAAAATTGATTTATCTGGCTTAGATGTTTCTGACTATATAGGATACTTTTTAAGACAAGCGACATCATCATCGTTCATAAGCGATATAACATTAGATATTATTAAAGGAATATTGTTTGCCAGTCAGGATAAATTCCCAGCAGGTGCAACATGTTGGCAAAAACAAGTTCAGTTGAGTTCACAAGATTATATTGAATCTTATCCAACCCAAAATCTGTCACATGTAAGTGTAGGAAGCAGTATTATCCGCCAAGATATTTGGCAAAATGCAGCTTGGACTGCATTTACACCTAATACTGAGTTTAATTTAGCAGATACACGTATTCGCCATCAGTCTCGTGAGTATTGGGGTTTTTACCATACAACTAGAGAAGTTAATCCAATCGCTCCAACAAATGAACTAGCCTGTGATTTCTTTAATGAGTCTGCATTTAATAGCGCTAATAACGTATTGAGTCGAGTTTTTAAATAATTGGTGTTATTTGAGTTATTGAATTGATGGATTTTAGCTCAATTGACTTGAAATTGATTTATGCAGACTACATCATCGAAAGCATTACTGATGATGAAAGTCTGCTGTGAATCCAAACGCGCGTGAACATATTGAAAAAATTCTGACTCATATGACTCAATTGCCTGGTGTTTATAAAATGCTCGGCAAAGATGGAGAGTTGCTGTATGTCGGGAAGGCCAAAAACTTAAAGAATCGTGTATCCAGCTATTTTGTTAAAACAATTGACCATCCTAAGACACAGGCTTTAGTCGCGCGAATTTATGACATCGAAAGTTTGGTTGTTCGTTCTGAAACAGAAGCATTATTACTTGAACAAAATCTGATTAAATTACATCGTCCGCCATACAATATTATGTTGCGTGACGATAAGTCGTATGTCTATATCTTCGTTTCAGCAGATAAACCTTACCCACGTATTGCCAGTGGCCGTGGCAAAGGTAAACATCAAATTGGCAAGTTTTTTGGTCCATATCCAAGTGCTTATAGTGCTAGAGATACGCTACTTGTATTACAAAAATTATTTAATGTCCGCCAATGTGAAAACAGTTATTTTTCACAACGTAAACGCCCTTGTTTACAGTATCAGATTAAACGTTGTACAGCGCCTTGTGTCGGTCTGATTAGCCCTCAGGACTATAAGGAAGATGTGGATAATTCAATTCGTTTTTTACAGGGTGATACCAAAGAACTCAATCAAGAGCTGATTGGAAAAATGGAACAGGCTGCCGAAGCTCTTGAGTTTGAAAAAGCCGTATTTTATCGTGATCGCCTCGCTTTATTGCGCGAGGTTCAAGCACAACAAGCAGTATTTAAGATCAAAGGCGAAGCCGATATTCTGGCGATTGCCTATCAAGCGGGTGTGACTTGCGTACAAATCATGCATGTTCGTAATGGACGTATGCTTGGTGGAAAAAGTTATTTTCCAGATATGTTGGGAGATGATTTGGCGCAAATGCTGAATGATTTTATGGCGAATTTCTATTTCCAAGTGGCGGATGAAGTGCCATCAGAATTGATTGTAAATGTAGATATTCCCGATCAAAAACAATTAGAAGAAGCATTACAACAAACCTTCAATAAGAAAGTTCAAATCAAGCATAAAGTGCGAGAGACTCGGGCTGAATGGCTAGAGTTGGCACAAATGAATGTGCAACATGCGATTAAAGGCAAACTGAGTAATCATTTGGAATTGAACGAGCGTTTTCATCAACTTGAACAAGTGGTTGGGCGTCCGATTGATCGGATTGAATGCTTTGATATCAGTCATACCATGGGTGAAGCACCGATTGCTTCTTGTGTAGTCTTTGATCAGGGCGGTGCAAGAAAGCGAGATTATCGTCAGTTTGCGATTCAGGATATTACGGGCGGTGATGATTATGCGGCGATGCGACAAGCGTTGATACGCCGTTATAAAAAAAATATGTTACCTGATCTACTCTTGATTGATGGTGGTAAAGGGCAGTTGCATATGGCGATGGAGGTCATGCAAGAATTAGCGCTTGATGCTTTTATGATTGGTGTTTCTAAAGGTGAGGGACGTAAACCGGGATTAGAAACGCTGCATTTTACTGATGGCACTAAGATTCAATTACCCGAAGACCATAAAGCTTTACACCTCATCCAACAAGTGCGAGATGAAGCGCATCGTTTTGCTATTACCAAACATCGAGCTAAGCGTGATAAACGCCGTAGTAGTTCAGTTTTAGAGGCTATTCCTGGGCTAGGGCCAAAACGCCGTCGTGATCTACTCACTCATTTTGGCGGTATACAAGGTGTTTTAAAAGCATCAGAAAAAGAGTTGATGCTTGTACCGGGTCTGGGTGAAGTCATGGCGAGAACGATTTATAAAATTTTGCATGAATAATTTGACCGATTGGCTCAATCTCTCAATGACTGATGCGTCAATGATCATTCACAAACAGAGAAAAACATTTAAAGATAAGATGGTTTGACGATTAAGGAAAGATAATGTCATTGCTTCCGCTATATCAACAGGTTGAACATCAAGAGTGGATTGATATTCCATTAGGATGGTTACAAGGTCGCACCGTATTTGGCGGTTTAGTTGCAGGATTATTAATCCAAAAGGCGCAGAGTGTGGTTCATGATACAACAAAGCAGTTGTTGAGTTGTAATGTGACCTTTGTTGGCCCTGTGCAAGAAGGGCAGGCTAAACTCACGGCAGAGGTGTTGCGAGAGGGTAAATCGGTTACAACCTTAGAAGTGCGGTTATGGCAAGCAGATACTGTACAAAGTATTTTAATAGCAAGTTTTGGTTCGCAGCGTGAATCTCGGATTCATGTGCAAAATCTACCGCAAATTCCTGATTATCCACTGCCGGCACAGTTGGAAAAAACGGCTTATATTGAAGGCTTAATGCCACAATGTTTGCAACAGTTTGAACTATGTTGGGCTGAAGGTAATTATCCAATGGCTGGCAGCAAAGTGCCTGACTTTGGCGGATGGTGTCGTTTTATGCCTCAGTTGCATCCAAATCGCGAAATGAAATTAGCCGATCTATTTGGATTGATGGATGTGTGGCCACCAGGTGTGTTACCGATGTTTAAAACCCCCGCACCTGCAAGCTCATTAACTTGGCAAATTACCTATTTGCAGCCGATTGCTCATCAAGTACAGGATTGGTTCAAATACAAAGTAGTGACTGAATATGCTGAACATGGCTATTCAACCGAGTATGCCTATCTTTGGGATGATGAAAATCGACTGATTGCGATACTTAGACAAACAGTTGCCGTTTTTGCCTAGTCGACACTGCCGTGCATTTCGTATAAAGTTGCTTACACATGGATACAATCTCGGCACATCCTTTGTGCGACATGCATATTTGATGCGAACAACATGGCGGTGTTTATGAGCACAGGGCGAATCCTGAACATTCCTAATATTTTAACTTTGGCGCGTATCGCCCTCATTCCTGTATTTTTGGCAATTGCCTATTGGCCACCTGCAATTGGAATTGCTGAGCATCATGGGGGAATGATGCGACATTTGGTATTGACTGCAATCTTTGTTCTTGCAGCAGTGACAGATTGGTTCGATGGTTATTTAGCTCGGACTTTGAATCAGACTTCTGCTTTCGGACGTTTCCTTGATCCAGTCGCCGATAAGCTTATGGTTGCAGCTGCATTAATTGTATTGGTGCAATGGCAACCGACGATTTCAATGGCTTTTGCTGCAATTGTGATTATTTCGCGTGAAATTACCGTTTCGGCATTGCGTGAATGGATGGCTGAATTGGGTGCACGTACTAGCGTTGCAGTTTCTACGGTAGGAAAGTACAAAACAGCATTTCAAATGATTGCGATTAGTGTGTTCTTATTAAACTGGAAACCACTCGAAATCTGGGCATATGCTTTACTGTATACCGCCGTTATTTTGACTTTATGGTCGATGTTTATTTATATGAAAGCTGCTTGGCCATATTTAAAACAGCCTTAAAATGATTTGCCATCACTATTTTATTTAAATTTAATAAAAATCTAGATAATCAAAGCATTCACTATAAAATTTGTGAAATATAGTGAATGTTAAAAATGATAACGTAGGAACACGGTTACATGTCATCTTTATTATATTTATCAAATCAAGAATTATATCTATTACAAAATCAAAAAACACAGACTATAGATTGTCATGCGGTCAGTCAGTACAAGAAAAATTTACAAGAAATTAAGCAGCGCAAACAATGGAAAACCATTGGGACTGGCGCGCAATTTATGGGGTTGACCAGTCAAGATGATCCAAATGAATTAGCCTATGTATTTCCAGTTGATGCTGTATTGACTGATAATCAACACATGATTTATGCGGCGCGACTACAAGATGGTTGCGCAATTTATATGAAATCATTAACTGAGTTACAACAGCCAGAAGCTTTGGTTCTTAGAAATAATGAATTTATTGTTCATCATCTTGATTATGCAGCGCAAAAACAAAGATTAATTTTATCTGCTAGTAAAGGTTATGCATATGAAAGGCATCTTTGTGTTCTGGGGCTAGATTCGAATCGCATCCAATATATTACGGAAGGTGACTGTCAAGACGAACATCCAAGTTTTGATCCTCAAGATCCTGATATTGTTTATTATGATAGTTGTGGTTTTGCTTATGACCATCAAGGTAATGTCAGTGTGGGACCGAAAGAGATTTGTCGCTTAAACCTGAAAACAGGTGAACTAGAAACAATCATTGCTGATCCGAAATTTGATTTTTATAAACCAAAAATTGATGCGGCGGGGCAGCTTTATTTCCTTAAGCGCCCATATAAAAATCAGCATCACAGTGGTAATTCACTCAAAGATATTATATTTGCGCCGTTTAAAATTATTCGTGCTGTGATTGGTTGGTTAGACTTTTTTACGCAACGTTATACTGGCGAATCGCTTAAGTCGACTTCAGGTAGAAATCCTGCTAAGACTAAACAAAAATCTGAAGAAGAATTATTTGTTGAAGGTAATTTGATTAAAGCTCAGAAAATTTTGCAACAAAATCAAAGTGCAGGTGAAAAATTTGCTGGTGTGATTCCTCGTAATTGGGAACTGATTCAATATGCAATGAATGGAGAGCAGAAAGTTCTCAAAAGAGGGGTGTTAGGCTATGCCCTGAATCAGGATGGTTCGCTTTATTATTCAAATGGTAAATATTTGGTTGCAATGACGGCTGATCAGACTGAACAGATGTTGGTCGAAGCAAAGTTAATCAATAAAATTATGTGTTAACTCAATAAATTTATTCTAACTCATTGTTTATAATTTTTTTAATTAATAGTTTTAGATAGTGATTAAGAAAAAAGCCCATAACAAAGATGGGCTTAGTTCTCTGAGGAAAGTCATACTCTTTTTAGGAGGGTATGCTGAAGAACATAATCATAATATGAGAATATGTTGCTATTTACAACGGATAAAAATGTAAATATTTTTTAAAATTCTCAATTCAGTTTGACTGATTTTCGGAAAGTGTTGCAAATTTATGTTCAATTTGCGCTGCATTATTTTGCAAGATCTCGATCAGTTTTTGAATATTCAAGAAATCAAAACGATTTTTTGATGCTACTAGCGTGAGTGCAATCGGCGCCTCTTTAGTAGAAAAGCGAATCGGCACGGAAAGGCCACATACCATTGGATCAATCTCACCTTGAGATAAATAAAAGCCTTGTTTTTTAATTTTCCGCATTTGCTGCATGAATTCATCGAGGCTATGGGCAAAGCCTACCTGAGCAAGCTCCTGAGTAAACTGGTGATAATAAGCTTGAATATGTTGCTTGGAGAGATGAGCAATCACAATTTTGGGTGAAGCACCTACATAAACAGGGCGTGGACAACCTCTTCCGTACGAGATAAGTTCTGCTTCTTTAAAGGTTTCATGATGTAGATCAATACAATAATCATGGTTTAAATAGGTTAATAAACAACAGAGTTCAGTACGATCTACGATATCACGCATAAAAGGAATACTGATCTGAACCAATGGATCGGTACTATGAGAAATATAATCAAGAACGGCAATTTTAGAGCCTAAAGTGTAGTCTCCTGATGTACCACTAATGCGCTTTAAAATATCTGTTGAAACAAGTTCTTTAAGATAACGATAGGCTGTGGGTTTTGAGAGACCAAGCTCATCACAAATGATATCGACATTGATAATCGGACGTGAAACTGAAAATAAATCCAGCACGGTGAGAATTTTACCAAAACTCGAAATTGCCATGATCCGTTGTCTACTCCTTAAAAATAACGTGAAAATCGAACTTTTATTGCTTTATAACAGAAAAGCCCGAGATCGTGTATGGACTTTTAGGTCGGAATATTTTTGCTCAATCAATTAGCCATTGAATTGAGAAAAAATATGGTTTTTATTGAAAACATTTTAAATTAAAATTAAAAATTATCAAATAGTGATAATTTATGTTGACTAATTTGCTTTGTTTTGAAAAAATTGTAGATGTAGTGTCCTCATTGGATAATGAAATTAATTAGATTATCTCCATTTGCTCTAGACACTATGCCTTGCTCCCCATAATCAGCTTTCTCTTGTCAACTGATTTGATACTCCAAATCGGTCTAACTTCGTGCCACATTGTTATGTGTCATCTAGATCATGCTGACTTAGAATTGAGACATATTCATGTTACTTAAACAGCTGTTAGCTTTCAGACCAAGCCGACTTGATCTTATTTTTGCTTGTAAAACCTTTGTAGCAGGCATGCTGGCATTGTTTATTTCTTTTGAATTAGATTTGATTAATCCTATGTGGTCGATTGGAACGGTCATGATTATTGCCAATCCTTATTCGGGAATGGTGTCTTCGAAATGTGTGTATCGTTTGATTGGGACTGTAGCAGGGGCAGTCATAGCACTGTTATTAACCCCACATTTTATTAATACGCCGTGGCTATTTACGGTTATTTTATCTCTCTGGGTGGGCTTTGCTTTATATGTGTCATTACTAGACCGCACGCCGCGTAGCTACGTATTTATGTTGGCAGGATATTCAACTGCCATGATTGTTTACAATGCAATTACCTATATCGATACCTATAATATTTTTGATATCGCTGTTGCACGTGTACTTGAAATCTCAGTTGGGGTGGTCTCTTCCGCCATTGTTTCGGCAACTTTTTTTCCAGTTCATGTTGGCGCAATGATTAAGCAACGTGTCAATAAAACGTTAAACGATCTAGAAGCAACTTTTGAAAAATTGATTGCAGTTCAAGAAACACCTGAAAATTACACACAAGTTTTATCTGTGATTACTCGTGATGCCTCTGATATTCATGCTTTAGCAGTACATTTGGCTTATGAGAAAGGTGAGTTGAAAGGCATGACCAAACCTTTACAAGAAATGCTACATCAAGTGTCATTGGTGGTTGCGAATTTGGTTGCATTGTCGCAACGAGTGAAACAACTCGAACATTTGCACTTAGTTAATCTTGTTTCGAATTTGGATATGATTCGTCAGCATACTTTGACATTTTTAAAACAAGAGAAAATTTTAGTACCTGCTGATTTGCAGACTTTGCCAATTGGATTTGAAGAGGATTTTGCTGAGCTGATTTCTAAAGCAACGTCTGAACAGAAAGTTGTATTGGCTGCATTAAAGATGGATGTTCGTCATTTTATAGCCAATATCTTGGCAGTAAAACTACTTTGGCAACAGATTCAGCAAGGTAATAAAGAGATTCCAATAGAAATTACAGCAATTACGACGAAGTATCCAAGTTTACATCGTGATCATGGTATTGCGATACGAGGTGGAATTAGTGCCGTATTGATTACTTTTATTGTCACTGCAGCTTGGATTCTGTCAGGTTGGAAGGCGGGTTTTATGATGGCGCAAATGGGGGCTATCACGGCGTGTATCTTAACCGCATTGGATAACCCAGTACCTGTGCTGCGGATTTTTATTTGGGGCAGTATTGTGTCAGCAGGCTTAGTATTCTTATATGCATTTGGTATTTTTCCGCATGTGACCCATTTTTGGCAATTGGCTTTGGTGCTATTTCCTGTGTTTTTAGTGGCTGTCACCATGATGGCAAATCAAATGTTAATGCCTGTAGGAATGGTACTTGGGATTAACACCATGATGGGATTGAATCTGCATAATAAATACACCATGGATGCTGTTTCTTATTTAGATAGTTCATTTGCAATGGTTCTGGGCGTATTGGTTTCACTCATTGTGATTGATTTAGTTCGAGCTGTTTCACCTGATACCAGTGCAACGCGAATTTTAACTTTACATTATCAGGCGATGCGTCAGGCATTAAATCTATCTTATGGCAGTGAGTTCAAAATTCATCTACGCAGTATGTTGGACCGAGTTGGAGTATTGAATACCAAAATGGTTCAAAATCCTGAAGTTAAGATCTCGATTCAGAATGCTCTGATTGAAAGTAGTTCAATTATTGACTTAGTCCGATTGCAAGAAATTAGCCAAAAACTCCCCCAATTGGTCAGTTTGAAAAATGAAATCAATGAGCTGCAACAGCAACTGACTGAATATTTTCAAATGCAGGAGAAACAACTTTCTCTGAACCATTTTCCAATTCGAATTGTACAGCAGATTGATCTATTACAGCGGATTGCAGCGCAAATTGAAGATGAGCAACTCGCTCAAAGAATGTTGATTTCTCTGAATAATATTTGTGAAAGCATAGGGCATGTCTCAACACAAAAGCTGGATTCAGAAACATATGATTTAGGTGTATTGCATGGGTGAAATTAACGTTTATGGAATCTATATTCCAATTCTTTTGGTGCAAGCCATCATCGCCTACGTACTCTTTAAGCTGATGAGTCCACTGATCGATCGTTTAGTTATGAGAGGTTGGATTGTACTACCGAACATTTTCAACTTGTGTTTGTACTTGGGATTGTTGCTGTGTATGCATTGGTTATGTCTTTATTTACAAGGTACAAGCCTTTAAGTAGCTCTCTCCGAAATTTAATGATTTAAAAATATGTGGTAAAGGTGATGAACATGAATGCATTTGATGTACGAAAAGTCATACGTCCAATTGTATTAGTACTTTCGGTTTTGATTGCGATATATGCAGTCGTGCATTTATGGAATTACTACAATGCCGCACCGTGGACACGTGATGGTCGTGTGCGTGGTGATGTGGTTCAAGTGGCTTCAGATGTTAATGGATTAGTAACTGAGGTGCTGGTACAGGACAACCAGACGGTAAAGAAAGGACAAGTTCTTTTTAAGATTGATGTTGAACGTCAAGCGCTTGACGTTGAACAAGCTAAATCTGATTTAGCTAAAGCCAATGCTGGTTTGGCTCAGGCGCATGCAAACTTAGTCGGTTCAAAGGCAAATTTGGTCAAGACTGAAGCTAATATGAAATTGGCTGAGAAGAATGCAGCACGTTATGCGAGTTTGATGGATGGTGCAATCTCTAAGCAAGAGCAAGATCAGGTTTTTGCTACACGCGATCAGGCGATTGCTGAGAAAGAACAGCTAGCAGCGAGTATTGAACAGGCTGAGGCTGCCATTCAACAACAGCAAGCTTTGATCGAAGTAGCGAATAGCAATTTACATTTAGCTCAGCTCAATATGAGTCGTTCGGCAGTCGTTGCACCTGCGGATGGGACCTTAGCTAACTTTGATTTACGTGTTGGGAATTATGTTAAGGTTGGGCAAGCGGTTGCTGCGCTGCTAGATCGTCATCAGCTTTATGTCGTGGGTTATTTTGAAGAAACCAAATTGAATCGTATTCATGTTGGTGATTTGGCAACCGTACAGTTGATGGGGGATCGTCAATTAATTCGTGGGCATGTTCAAGGTATTGCAACAGGGATTGAAGATCGTGAGCGTTCTGGCAGTTCTAATCTATTGGCAAATGTAAACCCTACTTTTAGTTGGGTACGTTTAGCGCAACGTGTGCCTGTAAAAATTGTTTTAGATGAGCAACCTCAGAATCCATTGGCTTTTGTTTCAGGGCGAACTGCAACGGTTAGAATTATTGAGAAATAATCAGATGTAGTCTGAGCTGATTTATTTTTTAAAAATTGCATTCTAAATTTTATTCAAGTGATTTGGGTTGTAGACGTGATAAAGCAGTTATTTTGATGGTTTGGATTTGATTTTATCACGGTACATCAGTGTGCTATACCGTGATAAAGCGCTTAAATATAAATGATTAAGGTGTTATTCCATTAGGATCACGATACCAGCTTTGAATGAGTAGCGCAGCTGCGAAACTATCAGCAGATAATCGTTTTGCTTGGCCTTTATTTTGATAAGACTCAAGTTCTTCTCTCGCTTCGCGTGTAGTCAAGCGCTCATCCACCATCCACGTTTCAATATTGGTTTGATGACGCAAACGTCGTGCAAATTTTCGTGCGCGAGCAGAGAGTTCAGATTCACTATCATCCATATTTAATGGCAAACCGACTAAAAAAAGATTGGGTTGCCATTCTTTGACAAGTTTTAATAGTTGGTTCCAGTCAGGGATACCATCTTTCATCACGAATAATGGTAGAGGATTGGCACTCTCAATAGTTGATTGACCAATTGCGATCCCCATCTTTTGAGTGCCAAAATCAAAGGCCATAATGGATTGCGAAGTTTTAAAATCAGGCATGACCAATCTCTGAAGCAAACCATGTGCGGTCTACCCCAATTTTCTTGTATGCTGCATCCCAACGATCACCATATGGTAGATTAAAAATTAAATCCATGTCTGAGTCACAAATCAGCCAGTCACCACGTGCCATTTCTTCTTCAAGCTGATTTTTGCCCCAACTGGCATAGCCTAGAGCAATTTGGTAACGACCGACACCTTCGTTATGTGCAATTGCATCCAAAATATCTTTACTGGTCGTAATGCAAACATTTTCACCGACTGCGATTGATGAATGCCAAGTAGGTTGACCTGTGTGTAGTACAAAACCTGCTTCTGGGCGTAAAGGCCCACCTTGCAACACGGCATGAGGCTGTACATTATCTGCATCAATCTCTAAATCATTCAATAATTCTTTGATCTGTAACTCAGAAGGGCGATTGATAATAATGCCTTGTGCACCATCTTCATCATGGCGTGCCACATAGATAACAGTATTGGCAAAGAAGTCATCTGTTATGTCTGGTGGAGCGATGAGACAACGGTGAGTTAGATATTGTTTCGTCACCTAGGCGATTCTCCATCAAAAATATTATGCTGATCTATCTATATAGGTTCTTCTTATCAACATACAAGAGTTAATCGGATTTCGCCAATCTTTTTCTCACATTTTGTTATGCGTATTAAGCTGATTGGAATTTTAGTTGACGCAGTTGTTTGGCATGTTGCAAGGTAGTTTCGCTAATCTCGACGCCGCCAGACATGCGTGCTAGTTCTAGAATGCGTTGTTCCTCATTTAACTCAATAATGGTACTGCTTGCTGGATCTGTTTGTTGTTTTTTGACCAATAAGTGTTGGTCAGACTGTGCAGCAACTTGAGCTTGGTGAGTGATACAGAGCAGTTGTACATGTTGAGCCAGATCAGCGAGTAAACGACCAACCACTTCGGCCGTACCACCACTAATTCCGACATCAATTTCATCAAAGACCAAAACTTCGGATTCTGTTTTTTCGGCATTCATCACTTGCATGACCAGTGCAATACGAGAGAGTTCACCGCCAGATGCAACGCGAGCCAACGGTTGTGGTGGAATGCCTTTATTGGCAGTGAAAAGAAGCTGAATAAAGCTGAGACCTTCGGCATTTGCTTCCATTGGCTCGAACTTAAATTCAAAATATGCTTCAGGTAGAGCAAGCGGCTTCACTTGTTCAGTCAATTGCTTCGCCAATGGAACTGCAGCAGCACGACGAATTTGATCTAGATGTTCAGCTTTTTGCATAAAAATTTGATAAGAAATTTCTACCTGTTCAGCTAAGGTTTCAGGATCTTCTAATAGATGTAATTGCTCTAATTCCTGTTGCCAAGTTTCATATTCTTGTTTGAGTACTTCAGGTTGGGTACGGTGTTTGCGCGCGAGACGATGGAAAATTTCTAAGGTTGTATTGAGCTGTTCCATTCTTTCAGGATCAAAGCTTTGGCGATCAATAAATTGACGTAAACTCGCGGTTGCATCTTCAATCTCACTTTGCGCATTGAGTAACGAATTATAAATATTTGATAACTGTTCACTGCGTCCTGCATGAGACTCTAAACGACGAATGATTGAAGCAACTTCTTGAGTGATATTTTGTTCAGCCTCATCCAAGACATTTAGACTGTAACTACAGTCTTGCATAATATGTTCATGATGGCTGAGACGATCAAACTCTTGTTCAATCTCTCGATAATCCGTTTGGATAATCTCTTCAAGTTCTTCTATTTGGGATTCTAAATTTTGTATTTTTTGAATACGTGTGGCTTGCGCATCTAAAGCGGCTTGATGCTGGCGAATGTTTTTTTGCCATGTGCTATACGCTTCACGTACTTCATCTGCTGGTTCGGCAAAATTATGATAACGATCTAACCAGTGCTTCGGATAAGGGGGCTCAAGTAATTGCTGTTGGCTATGTTGGCTATAAAGTTGTACCAGTAAGCGTCCAATTTCTTTTAACTCTGACAAGCTACTTGGACGCCCATTGATCCATGCTTTGCTTCGACCTGTCGCAAATATGACACGTCTTAAATGAATTTCACCTGAATCATCATCTAGTTCATGTTCTGTAAGCCATTTTGCTTCCGCACTTTCAGCTTGATAACTAAAGACTGCAGTGACGTCTGCTTTGTCTGCACCATAACGGACATAGTTGGTATCGGTACGTTCACCCAAGCATGCAGACAGTGCATCTAACAATAACGATTTTCCTGCACCAGTTTCCCCAGTTAAAACATTGAAACCTTGTTCAATATCTAAAGCTAAATGGTCTGCAAGTGCAAAATTAATTAAAGTTAAATGGGTGAGCATATATGCATCCAGTGCACGCAATCTTTTGCTTAAAGATAGAGAAATTTTGCTAATCGAACAAGAGGATCAGCGTTGTGTTGATGAAATCGTGTTTTATTTCTGGAGTTGTTTTGAATAATTTAGTGATGTAAAGCTCGTCTATCAATTTATAAGATTTTTTCTATTGTATTTTAGATCGCATGCTTTGATCTAAAAGCGCTTGTGAGTTAAACATAACTTTAGTAGAAAGGCATAAAAATTGCTGTTAAAGCATGATAAAAATGGATTGATTAGTGACGCAGGCACAATTAAACTACGTCCATCATAACCTAATATAAATGCTGCATTATTTGGAGAGTATGCATGAGTTCAGTGCAGTTTGATCATGTTACGGTCATTAAAAAGTCAAATGTATATTTTGGTGGGGCATGTATCAGCCATACTGTACAATTTGAAGATGGTACTAAAAAGACATTAGGTGTGATTTTACCTACTGAACAGGCATTAACTTTTGAAACACATGTGCCAGAACGTATGGAAATCATTTCTGGTGAATGTCGTGTAAAAATTGCAGATAGTACAGAAAGTGAGTTATTCCGCGCAGGTCAGTCTTTTTATGTCCCAGGAAATAGTGTTTTCCACATCGAGACTGATGAAGTGCTTGATTATGTATGTCATTTAGAAGGTTAACCTATTCTGTTCTAAATCGAGTACACTATCGCTAAAGAAAATCCTGTAAAGTTACTTTGCAGGATTTTTATTTTTTCAAAATCTCCCTTTATAGATCGGGAATACTGCAAGAGGTCGTTCATGGCAAAACCTGAATATTATTATGGCGTTCATTCGGTTGAGTCATTATTGGAGTTAGAGCCTGAACGCGTTTTGACTTTATTTACCTTAAAAGGTCGTGATGACCAGCGATTACAAAAGATTTTGCAACTTGCCGAACCTTTTGGGATTAGCGTCCAAAAGGCGAGTCGGGATAGTTTGGAAAAGCTTGCAGGCTTACCTTTTCATCAAGGTGTAGTGGCTGCAGTTCGACCACATCCAACCTTAAATGAAAAAGATTTAGACGAATTGATGCAGCAGTCACCAGATGCTTTGTTATTGGCATTAGATCAAGTGACTGATCCGCATAATCTCGGTGCATGTATTCGTACCGCAGCTGCGATGGGTGTTCAGGCGGTGATTGTGCCACGTGATCGTTCAGCTAGTTTAACTCCGACGGCACGTAAAGTTGCAGCAGGTGGAGCGGAAAAAGTTAAGTTTATTCAAGTGACTAACTTAGCTCGAACCTTAGCTCATTTAAAAGAGACTACACATATGCGTGTTATTGGCACAATGCTAGATGAAAAAGCATTGCCAATTCAGCAATGTGACTTTAAGGGTGCAGTTGTCATTGTCATGGGTGCAGAAGACACAGGTTTAAGACCGATTACTCAGTCTCAATGTGATCAGACGGTTTATATTCCAATGTCTGGTGATTTACAAAGTCTAAATGTGAGTGTCGCAACTGGTATGGCACTTTATGAAGCATGTCGCCAGCGTAGTGTTGTATAATTCACGCAAGTATTGCCAATGTAATCTTAAATGACTGCTCGTACACAAGGTTATCTATTTGTTTTAATTACAATGTGTATTTGGGGGGGATTCACCATTTTCTCCCGTTTAAATTTACATTGGCATGTGAGTGCATGGGATTTGGTGGCAATGCGTTTTGCGATAGCCTTTCTTATTTTAATGCCTGTGCTCATTTATAAAAAAGATTTAGCTTTCTTATGGCATCTACGTCCAGTCATTTTAGCCTTAACTGGTGGTTTAGCCTACTGTCTGACCGTTTATACGGCTTTTTTGCAAGCACCAGCAGCCCACGCTGCAATTTTCTTAAATGGCTGTATTCCTTTATGTACGGCAGTTGCTGCTTATTTATTGTTTAGACAACCTTTTGATAAACATACTTGGTTAAGTCTTAGCATTATGTTAAGTGCGCTTGTATTGATGAGCTATCTGATGTTGCATGATCAAGCGGCCGCTTTGGGATTGGGAGATTTACTTTTTTTTATCAGTGCTGTTTGGTGGGGAATTTTTACAGTATTGCTTAAACAATGGAAATTATCGGCTTGGCATTCCATGGCAAGCGTGGCAATTTGGTCAGCGATTATTTATTTACCTGTCTATATTTTATTTGTTCCAAAACATTTTCAAGAAGCAGAACCCATTCATTTAGTCATTCAAGGTTTATTTCATGGTGTATTGGTCGTAATTATTGCGACCTTGACCTATGTTGCTGCGATTGAGCGTTTAGGTGCATTTAAAACGGGGAGTATTGTTACTTTGGCACCTTTTATTGCAGCTGTGATTGCTGTTCCACTGCTTGATGAGCCTTTAAATGCAGCGATTGCTTGTGGTTTAGTAGGAATGGGTATTGGTGCATTACAGCCGTGGCGCTGGTTTAAAAAAGACACGCTGAGTGAACGACTCGCGCAACAGAAGCAGGATTAAAATGCCTGCTCAGCGCTTTGTAGATATTTTAGATGTAATGGTTTTAGTTGTTGGTGAAGGTGCTCAAGTAAACCATCATTCATAACAATATCATTTGCGAGTAATTGCTTTTGAGTGCGAGGCATTTGAACCGAGATAATTTTTCGGATTTGTTCTTCATTTTGTCCATCTCTTTGACTTGCACGTTGTAGTTGTGTTTGTTCATCAGCATCGATGAGTAAGGTGTGATGCACAAGTTCATGCTGATTGGTTTCAAAGAGAAGAGGTGAAACTAAAATGACATAAGGGCTTTCTGCTTGTTGTAATTGTTGAATAATGGATTGGCGTATAGCAGGATGAGTGATCTTTTCGAGAGTTTCTCGCGCTTCTGGAAACTGGAATATATGTTCACGAAGTGCACGTCGATTCAGATTGCCATCTTCTAATAATACCCAGTCTCCAAAAGAAAGTTGAATTTCTTTCAAAGCAGGTTGACCTAGATCAACCACTTCACGAGCTACAATATCTGCATCGACTACAACAATTCCTTGGGATTCAAACCATTGTGTCGCGGCGGATTTGCCACTACCAATGCCACCAGTAATGCCCAAGATAAAACTCATATTATCCACCTAGGTATATTTTCATAATTTGATTTCCCCATAAAAATGCAATCCAGCCAGCAATTGCAATATAGGGACCAAATGCAAAAGGTTGGTTTTCACCACGCATTTTTATCAAAATAATTCCAATAATTGCACCAACAACTGAAGAGAGTAGCACAATTAGGGGTAGCATCATTGGCCCCATCCAAGCACCTAAAGCTGCAAGCAGTTTAAAATCACCATAGCCCATACCTTCCTTGCCTGTGACGAGTTTAAAGATATAGTAAACAATCCATAAACATAGAAAGCCAATCAAATAGCCCCAAATCGCTGAACCAGCAGAAGTATAAATAGTGAAACTATTGATTCCCAAGCCTAGTGCGGCAAGTGGTAGGGTAAAACGATCAGGTAATAGCTGTGTGTCGAAGTCAATAAACGTTAACGTGATCAAGACCCAAGTGAGTATTAAACCAAATAACATTTGTACGGTCGCGCCAAATATAGCAACTACTATTAATGAGGAAATCATTGTTAATAATTCAATAAGTGGATAGCGAATACTAATTGGATTTTGACAAGAACCACATTTGCCACGAAGTATTAACCAACTCATTACAGGAATATTTTGATACCAGCGAATAGCAGATTTACATTTTGGACATGTCGATGGTGGGGTGCTTAAGGTTAATTTAGCTTCGTCTAATATAGGTTGTTCTGGATGTAATAACATTTGGCATTCATGATGCCATTCTTGTTCCATCATCTTTGGTGTTCTATAGATGACGACATTTAAAAAACTACCAATGCATAAACTTAAAAGTCCAACTGCGATGTATAATGCAGTTGGATTTTGGATAAAATAAGAAATGATTTCTTGCATTAGACGACAGAACCCATTTGGAAAATTGGGAGATACATCGCAATTACTAGACCACCAACAAGTACACCTAAAATTGCCATAATTAAAGGTTCCATCATTGAAGTAAGACCATCGACTGCATTATCGACTTCATTTTCAAAATGAGTTGCTACTTTATCTAACATACTATCTAGAGCACCAGATTCTTCACCGATTGCAACCATTTGAATCGCCATAGCTGGAAAGCGATTGGAAACTCGCATTGCAAATTGTAGTTGTTGTCCTGTTGCCACATCTTCACGAATTTTCATTACAGCTTCTTCGTAAATCACATTATTTGTTGCACCTGCTGTAGATTCTAGAGCATCAATTAAAGGTACACCTGCCGCAAAAGTAGTTGCAAGTGTTCGACTATAACGCGCAATAATTGCTTTATAGACTAGGTCACCAAATATTGGAAGCTTAAGGGCTAGATGATCCAAACCATCTCGAAATTTTTTGCTACGCTTTTTTGCTTCTAGGAAGCAAGTAATAATTGCCCCAATTATAATAATTAGGATAAACCAATATTTTTGCATCCAATTGGACATATTTACAACCATCTTTGTGAAGGCTGGTAAATCAGCTCCAAAGGATGAAAAGACACTTTCGAATACAGGAACAACTTTAACCATTAGAATAATAGTTACAATTACTGCAACACAGATAACAGTGATTGGATATTTCATAGCTTTTTTAATTTTTTGTTTCAGTAATTCGCTTTTTTCTTTATAAATCGCAACACGATCTAACATGGTTTCAAGCGCACCTGATTGTTCACCAGATTCAACTAATGAGCAAAAAAGATTGTCAAAATAAAGTGGATACTTCCGTAAAGCACCTGCAAAAGTATTACCACCTTCTACTTCACCTTTGATACCAAGTACAACCTCACGCATTGCTGGATTTTCTAAACCCTCTGCAACAATCTCAAAACCTTGGACGAGAGGTACCCCTGCTTTCATCATGGTTGCTAATTGACGAGTAAAGACCGTAATATCTAAGGTAGTTACTTTCTTCTTCATCAAACCCTCAAGAATATTCTTACGTTTTTCTCGAATGGTTTTAATGGTGACGCCTTGTTTGCGTAATGTGACCTTTGCTAAGGCCATATTGCGTGCTGGTAATTCCCCTTTAATTTTGGCGCCTTTTCGATCTACCCCTTCATAAGCAAAAGTAGGCATCATTTGCGCTTTTTTCGCTGCCATGATTCTTAATCCTTTTTATTAATTTTATTCACTTGTTACTCGGTTAATTTCTTGCAAAGAAGTAATACCTTGCATCACTTTTTTTAGGCCTGAACGACGCAGATTGTCAAAGCCGGCTTGTTCTGATGCTGCTGCAATTTGCAGTGCGTTACCATCTTCCATGATGATTTGAGAAATTGCAGGGGTGACTTTCATAACCTCATAGATACCTACACGTCCTTTGTACCCTTCTCGACATTCAGCACAGCCAATCGGTTGAAATATTTGTAAATCAGGGTTTGATAAATCCTGTTCTGTAAATCCTAACTCTAAAAGACTTTGTTTAGGTACATCTACGGGTGCTTTACATTGTGAGCATAAACGTCGTGCTAAACGTTGTGCGATAACAAGATTAACTGATGTTGCGATATTAAACGAAGGTACACCCATGTTGCGTAATCGAGTTAAAGTTTCTGGCGCGCTGTTGGTATGCAGTGTTGACATCACCATATGACCTGTTTGCGCTGCTTTAATTGCGATTTCGGCTGTTTCCAAATCACGAATCTCACCGACCATAATTACATCAGGGTCTTGGCGTAAGAAAGCCTTTAATGCAGCAGAGAAAGTCAATCCTGTCTTTGGATTCACGTTGACCTGATTAATGCCTTCCAAGTTAATTTCCACAGGGTCTTCTGCTGTTGAAATATTGGTATCTTCAGTGTTTAGAATATTTAGACCAGTATATAGCGATACGGTTTTACCAGAACCTGTTGGACCTGTAATCAGTAGCATTCCTTGAGGCTTTTCAAGTGCTTCCATGAATAATGCTTTCTGATCATCTTCATAGCCTAATGCTTCAATTCCGAGCATAGCACTTGATGGATCCAAAATACGTAGTACTAATTTTTCCCCAAATAAAGTAGGTAAAGAGTTAACACGGAAATCAATGGCTTTGGTTTTTGATAATTTGAGTTTAATACGACCATCTTGAGGCATTCGTTTTTCTGAAATATCCATTTGGGACATCACTTTCAAGCGAGAGGCAAGCCGATTTGCCATTTGCAATGGTGGGGTAGCAATTTGGCGTAGAACGCCATCTACACGATAACGCACACGGTACATTTTTTCATAGGGCTCAAAATGTAAATCTGATGCGCCCATACGAATGGCATCGATTAAAAGTTTATTAATATATTTAACAATTGGAGACTCATCGCCTTGCGGTGACGCATCATCATCTTCTTGAGGAGAGTCTTGATTAACATCAATATCTAAGTCGAAGTCTTCACTGTCACCAAAATCGAAATTACCTGAATCACCGAAATGTTGTTCGATTAACTTTTCAAGTTTCGTATGCTCAACAATAATTGGTTCAATATTAAGTTTGGTATTAAAGCGAATTGCATCTAATGCATCAATATTGGTTGGATTGCTCGTAGCAACATACAAAATTTGTCCACGCTGTATTAACGGAACAACACGATGTTTTTGTATGAGTTTATTGTCGGTTAATTCTCGAGGTAATAATCCAACATCGTAAACCGCCAAATCAAAAAGTGGTTCACCAAATTCTACAGAGATGCTTTCCGCAATGGTAAGTGGAGAAAGACGATGTTGTTCGATTAAATGAGCAACAATATCTTGTTTGGCTTTCTTGGCTGCATCAATTGCATTCTGCATATTTGCAGCAGTCATATGACCATCTTCAACTAAACGTCGAATGAACCCCGAAAACTTTGGAGACGTATGTAATCCTGACATCTGTCCGCCTTACTCACAATATGGTTATAATAGCTATTCTCAAAATTATACTTTTGTTACGTAAAAATACTACTACAGAAAGTGTTGTTTTTTACTTGGTTCATATTGAAAAACTTGAACTGATCGATTTTTTTACAAATTAATTTCTGATTTAGAGAGTAGCCTTCGCTAGAAATAAAGCAAATGATTGTAAAAAAACGACATATATATGTAAAAAGGGTGGAGATTTTTTAGATCTATTTTTTTTGTTGGTGGAAACTTAAACTGAAAAGAAAAACTGAATTTTATAAAAATACGTGTAAAATGTGCAGCATTTTTTATAAATTAGTCGTAGGTGGGCGAAGTATGTCGAATTCGGCGATTACCCCTTGGGTTATTGGCAATTGGAAAATGAATCCAATGCATGCGAATGCTTTCCAATTAATAGAAGAATTTAAGCAGTTACTACAACAGGACAATATTTCTCCTGAGCAATGTCATATTGGTGTAGCGCCAATAACGATTGCGTTGACTGGTGTTCATGCTCAGTTAAAAGATGCAACCAGAGCTGTTTATACTGTGGCTCAGGATCTTTCTCGTGTGGCCGGTACTGGTGCTTACACAGGTGAGGTAAGTGCGGAACTATTAAAAGATAGTCAGATTGAATATGTATTGATTGGACACTCTGAGCGCCGTGAATTATTTGGTGACAACGTAAATATTTTAAAAGCAAAACTGCAAAATGCATTAAATGCAGGTTTGACGGTGATCTATTGCGTTGGCGAAAGCTTAGAGCAGCGTGAGCAAGGCGCTGCTGAGCAAGTGGTATTACAACAAATTTGTGATATTGCATCCGTCGTTAAAGCTGAACAATGGCAAAATATTGTGATAGCGTATGAGCCGATTTGGGCAATTGGAACAGGGAAGACAGCTTCACCTGCGGATGCCCAAGCAATGCATGCAAAAATACGTGAAGGCTTAAAACAAATTACATCATTCGGTACAAACATGGCTATATTGTATGGCGGTAGTGTCAAAGCCGAGAATGCTGTTGAGTTGGCTGCATGTCCTGATATTAATGGCGCTTTGGTTGGAGGTGCATCACTCAATGCACAATCTTTTTATCAAATTGCAAAAGCATTTGCTCAAAGCAAATAATAGGAAGTAGAAATGTATAGTTTTATACTCGTTGTACATATCATTTTAGCAATTATGATTATTGGATTGGTTTTAGTGCAACAAGGTAAGGGCGCTGAAGCAGGAGCGTCGTTTGGTGGCGGTGGTGCTGCTACGGTATTTGGTGCTTCTGGAGCGGGTAACTTTTTAACACGCTTAACTGCGATTTTTACAGCTTTGTTTTTTGCTACGAGTTTAACTTTGGCTGTTTTTGCAAAAAAACAAACAGCTGATGCGTATAGCTTAAAATCCGCTCAAACCACGACCTCCGCACCAGTAACATCGCCTGAAACTTCATCAAATGCACCTAAAACAACTCAATAAGTTGAATTAGCACTTTCCTTTTTATATTTAAAGGAATAGAATGCGTCCCACAAAGCTGCGGTGGTGGTGGAATTGGTAGACACGCTACCTTGAGGTGGTAGTGCTTTCGGGCGTGGGGGTTCAAGTCCCCCCTTCCGCACCAAGCTTAATAACCAGTAAGTTTGGTGTATGCAGTGATGTTGTTGATGCGGGATGGAGCAGTCTGGTAGCTCGTCGGGCTCATAACCCGAAGGTCGTTGGTTCAAATCCAGCTCCCGCTACCATTTGATTAAGGTGCAACTTAATCAAGCAAATATAGAAAAACTTAAATTGACTTTTTTTTATATTTGTATATAATTTTTGCACGTTGATGCGGGATGGAGCAGTCTGGTAGCTCGTCGGGCTCATAACCCGAAGGTCGTTGGTTCAAATCCAGCTCCCGCTACCAAGTTTCTAAAAGAGGCTCACAATAAGGTGGGCCTTTTTGCACAGTGGACTTCGGTTTTCTGTGTAATATAGGGGCGATTTACGCCCTTTTTTATTGGTTGTTTAGCTATCGTGTAGTGTTCGACATCAATTGGTCAAATAGTCGTGCTTCACTATACGGTTAAGATTGATTGGCTCGCATGAGAGCGACGAGAGTAAATGAAATTATCAAATAAATCTCAAGCATTGCATGATCTAATCGCGCCAGCAGTAGCTGCGTGTGGTGTAGATCTATGGGGGATTGAATTCCTACCACAAGGTAAACGTTCTTTATTACGTATTTATATTGATAAAGTAGTTGATGAGAATGTTGAACCTATCTTGAATGAAGATGGCGAAGTTGAACAAGGGCGTGGTATTGGCGTTCAAGATTGTGTTTTAGTGACACAACAAGTGGGTGCAATGCTTGATGTTCATGACCCAATTTCAGGTGAATATGCTTTAGAAGTCTCTTCACCGGGCTGGGATCGTCCATTTTTCCAACTCAATCAATTGCCTGCTTATATTGGGCAACAAGTGGCTTTACGATTAATTGCTGCCGTCGAGAATCGTCGTAAGTTTCAAGCAAAATTACTTTCTGTAGACTTAGAAAATGAAATCATTCAAGTCGAAGTGGAAGGTAAACATGTGCTTGAAATTGATAGTAATAATATTGATAAAGCAAATTTAATCTATCAAGACTAATATTAACTTAATTTTATAAGAAATCGGTAGGTGACTTATGGGCCGCGAAATTCTTACCGTTGCAGAAACGGTTAGTAATGAAAAAGGTGTTAGTCGTGAGGCGATCTTCCAAGCATTAGAGCAAGCACTTGTTGCAGCAACGAAGAAAAAGTTTTACGAAGGAACACATTCAGAAGAAGCACAGCTTCGTATTGAGATTGATCGTAAAACAGGTGATTATCGCACCTTCCGTCAGTGGACAGTTGTGGCGGATGAAGATCATGAAATGCCAGCTTGCCAAGATGCAATCTCAGATGTTGATCCATCAAAATGGTCAATCGGTGATGTGCGTGAGCTAGAAGTTGAGTCAATTGAGTTTGGTCGTATTGCTGCTCAAATTGCGAAACAAGTCATTGTACAAAAGATTCGTGAAGCTGAGCGTGCTTTGGTTGCAGATGCCTATGAATCTAAAGTGGGTGAGTTGATTTACGGCGAAGTCAAAAAACAAACCAAAGATGGTTTCATCATTGATCTAGGTGATAACGCTGAAGCTTACTTGGCGCGTGAAGAAACCATTCATAAAGAAATTTTGCGTCCTAAGCAACGTATAAATGCCATTTTATACAGCGTAAACCGCGAAGGTCGTGGCGCACAATTATTATTGTCTCGTGCCCGTCCTGAGATGCTAATTGCATTGATGAAAAAAGAAATTCCAGAAATTTCTGAAGAAATCATCGAAATTAAAGCAGCTGCTCGTCAACCGGGTGTTCGTGCTAAAATTGCAGTGAAAACCAATGACCATCGTATTGACCCTGTAGGTGCATGTATTGGTATGCGTGGTACACGTATTCAAGCAGTACAACAAGAGTTGAATGGTGAGCGTATTGATGTGGTTGTGTGGTCTGATGATCCAGCACAATATATTGCAAGCGCATTAGAGCCAGCTGATGTATCAGGTATTGTGCTAGATGAAGATGCACGCAGTGCAGATATTATCTTCGCAACGAATGATCAGTTAGCACGTGCAATTGGTTCGCAAGGGCAAAATGTTCGTTTAGCATCGGAATTGACGGGTTATAAACTCGACATGATGTTAGAAGAAGAGTATCGTGCTCGTCAGCAAAATGAAGCACAACAGTATTTAGATATGTTTGTTACACGTCTCGATATTGAAGAAGATTTAGCAATGGCATTGGTGGAAATGGGCTTTACTTCATTAGAAGAGATTGCTTATGTTCCAGCTGAAACATTTGATGAAATTGAACTAGATGCAGATTTAGTTGAATTGCTTCAAAGCCGTGCTAAAGAAGCTGCTTTAACTGATGCACTGAAACAGCAAGAAAATATTCAAGAGCCAAGCGCAGAACTTCTCGGTATGGATGGTATGACCACTGAGATTGCTTATGCATTGGCGGCGCGTGGTGTGATTACAATTGATGATTTGGCTGATCAAGCGACTGATGATATTTCTGATATCGAAGGTTTAGGTCATGACAAAGCAGGTCAATTGATCATGAAAGCACGTGAATCATGGTTTAACTAGGAGATAATAGATGACGGACAAGTCGATTCAAGAGTTAGCGCTCAGCGTAGAACGTCCTGTAGAGAAACTCCTAGAGCAGGTTCGCGAAGCAGGTCTACCACAGCGTAAAGCAGATGACATTATTACCGCTGAACAGCAAGATACTTTGATCAATCACTTGAAAAAAGTACATGGTCAGGACAGTGGTAACACAGGAAAAATTGCGTTGAAACGTAAAACAACCAGTACTGCTAAAGTAACAAGTACTTCGGGTAAAGCAAAAAACATTAATGTTGAAGTTCGCAAGAAACAAGTTTTTGCTAAACCGAACCCAGAATTACTTGCAGCAGAAGCGAAAGCACGTGCAGAAGCAGATGCTAAAGTACGCGCAGAGCAAAATGCACGTGATGTAGCTGTTCAAAATGCACGTGATGTAGCTGAACAAAAAGCCAATGCAACGTTAGAAGCAATGCGTGCAGCACATACTTCTGATAATGCAGGTCAAACAACTGCGAAAGCAGCAGTTGTAGTGAAAAAGCGTAACAGCGATAAGATTTTGAAAGCGCCTGTTGTTCGCCCTACAGAAACGCCTGAACAAAAGAAAGCACGTGAAGCACAAGCAGCACAGTTGAAAGCAACTGAAGAAGCAGTGCGTCGTAAGGCTGCTGAAGAAGCGCAACAACGTACGCTTGAGCAAATGCGTAAAATGGCATCAAAATATTCGAGTGATGATGCGACTACAACCATTCGTGTAATTGATGATTCACCTTTAGCTGCTGGTCTTGTTGGACAAGCATATGAAGATTCCTTTAATAAGGAAGACCGTGAAATTAAACGCGGTGGTGCGACAGCAAATCCACGTGCCGGTAAAAAAGGTGGTCGTGGTGGTGATGCTCAGGCTGAACAAAGCTTTAGCAAGAGTCATCATAAGCGTGGTTTAAAAACTAGCCAAGCGAATAAACATGGTTTTGAAAAACCTGTTAAGAAGCAAATTTATGATGTTGAGATCGGCGAAAAAATTATTGTTGCTGATCTTGCACAGAAAATGGCGGTTAAGGTTCGTGAAGTAATTAAAACACTTATGAAAATGGGTGAACTTGTTACTCAAAACCAAGCGATTGATCAAGATACAGCCGTATTGGTAGTTGAAGAATTGGGTCACAATCCAGTTTTAGTTTCTGATACACAAGCTGAAGACAATTTATTGGTTGCAGCTGAAGAAGCTCGTGGCGAACAAACGACTCGTCCTCCAGTAGTCACAATCATGGGTCACGTTGACCATGGTAAGACATCGTTACTTGATCGCATTCGTCGTTCTAAAGTGGCAGCAGGCGAAGCGGGTGGTATTACCCAGCATATCGGTGCATACCATGTTGAAACTGAGAAAGGCATTATTACTTTCTTAGATACACCAGGACATGCTGCGTTTACATCGATGCGTGCACGTGGTGCGAAAGCAACGGATATCGTAGTTCTTGTTGTTGCAGCTGATGATGGTGTAATGCCACAAACTGCTGAAGCAATTGATCATGCGCGTGCTGCGGGTACACCGATTATTGTTGCTATTAACAAGATGGACAAAGAATCTGCTGATGTCGATCGTGTATTAAATGAATTAGCACATAAAGAAATCGTGCCTGAAGAATGGGGTGGGGATACACCTATCGCTAAAGTTTCAGCACACTCTGGTGCGGGTATCGATGAGTTACTTGATCTCATCTTGATCCAAGCTGAATTGATGGAGCTTAAAGCTTCAGCAGAAGGCGCGGCGCAAGGTGTGGTGATTGAAGCGCGTGTTGACAAAGGTCGCGGTGCAGTGACTTCTATTCTGGTACAAAACGGTACTTTGAATATTGGTGATTTGGTTCTTGCAGGTTCATCTTATGGTCGTGTACGTGCGATGGTTGATGAAAATGGTCAACGTATCACTTCAGCTGGTCCTTCAATTCCAGTTGAAATTTTAGGTTTACCTGATGCACCAATGGCCGGTGATGAAGTTCTTGTCGTGAATGATGAGAAGAAAGCACGTGAAGTTGCAGATGCTCGTTCAGATCGTGAACGTCATAAACGTCTAGAGCGCGCAAGCGCAATGCGTCTTGAAAACATCATGGCATCTATGGGTAAAAAAGATATTCCTTATGTGAATGTCGTACTCAAAACTGATGTGCGTGGTACTTTAGAAGCATTACATGTTGCACTTGATGAGCTTTCTACTGATGAAGTGAAAGTCCGTATCATTGGTTCTGGTGTTGGTGCAATCACAGAGTCAGATGTGACTTTAGCTGAATCATCAGAAGCAGTATTATTAGGTTTCAACGTCCGTGCAGATAACACGGCTCGTCAAAAATCTGATCAAGATGGCATCGATATTCGTTATTACAGCGTCATCTATCATTTAATTGATGATGTAAAAGCTGCAATGAGCGGTAAGCTTGCACCTGAACATCGTGAAACGATCTTGGGTGTTGCAGAAGTACGTGAAGTCTTCCACTCAAGTAAGTTTGGTGCAGCAGCTGGCTGTATGGTACTCGAAGGTACATTGCATCGTAATAAACCGATTCGCGTATTACGTGATGACGTGGTTGTATTCCAAGGCGAACTTGAATCTCTTCGTCGTTATAAAGAAGTGGTTGAAGAAGTTCGTGCTGGTATGGAATGTGGTCTTGCGGTCAAAGGCTATAAAGACATCAAAGTTAAAGACAAGATCGAAGTCTATGATGTTCAATTGATTAAACGGAGTCTTTAATGGCGGGTAGCCAACGCTTAAAGCGCATGGCGGATTCAGTACAACGTGAGTTGTCTGAGCTGATCCGTCAAGAGCTTAAAGATCCTCGCTTAGGTGGTTTAGTGACCATCTCTGCGGTGAAAGTCAGTGCAGACATGGGTTATGCTGAAGTTTATGTCACTGTGATGGGACGTGAACTTGGTGATGAGCAAAGTGAAGTCGCAAATAAAGAAACTTTAGATGTATTGAATAAAGCTTCTGGTTTCTTGCGTCATGAATTGAGCCGTCGCATCAAGACACGTATTACGCCAAGATTGCGTTTCCATTACGATAAAACTAATGCCTATGGTAACTATATGTTTGGTCTGATCGCGGAAGCTGTGAAGGATCTGCCTGAACAAGGGCAAGACGATAAAGAATAAGTTCTAAAAGAAAGCCACCTTCGGGTGGCTTTTTTATGCTCTAAGATTTTTATAAAAACAGGGAACGATATGGAACGTTGGCTTAACTCTATAATTTGTAGTTTTTCGGCAATCTAAGAAATCAGCGTTAAAGATGAATGTTTGTCACTTTAAAGTTATTTTACTAGCTAACTCGAAATATATAGACAATTCTGTATTGATAAGAATAAGATAATAGTAATATGCTTGTTATGAAAATATTAAAATCACCTTAAATGAATATTTATTTTACCGTTGAAGATGATCAAAAAATATTGGGGAAGGACCAATCCAAGTTGGTTGGTTTTTAACAGAGGAAAAAGCCTCCATGCTATACGAAGCACCTTATCGGATGCGTTCGCAGTTACAAACCAAACATGCCAAGTCAGCAACCGTTATTCTAAGGTATTACAGTTGGAAAGCCGCTATTTTGTGGTGAATTGCCTATTTGATGTTCACTTACGCTTTAGCTGAGAAACGAAAGATAAGCCAAATTTAGTCAATGTATTGGGTGATCAATCGCCTGTACGAACAAATAAGATAAGGGAACTATGAACACTCATTAATGAAAATGAATGGCGTACTCCTCACGTTCCAATTTTACAGCTCAAGCTTCCTTATTTTTTATTAATGATGAGGTAGTGTATCTCACTCAACTCGATGCTTTTGGGCATTATCGTAAGAATCCACTGCCTGGCACCATCTTTGGTGGGCGTTTTTCGATTCATATTTGGTCGCGTCCACTCATGTGGGCATTTGAATGGTATGACACGTCTAAAGATTTGATTTTAAACCGTGGTGACCCTTTATTTTACTGTCAGTTTGATGGTTATGATCTCTCAAGAACGATAAAGCTGATTCAGACAGAGAAAACACTTGAACTGATGCACTATATGGAACAAATTTCAGGTGTGGTGAATTATGTTAATCAAACTTTTAGCTTATTTGCTGAAGTAGAAAAAGTACGACCTACGAAACTAATCCAATCAAAATAAAGCTATGGATCAAAATTAGATGAGTAAAACATCATTGAAACAAAAACTTAAAGTGATTTGTATATTAAAGTTAAGCTTGGGGCTAGCGGCATGTTTTCCTCCTGATAAGTGGGAACAAGAGTGGGAGCAAGAAAGGTTACAAAAGTTTAATCAAAGAAATGCGCCTGAGTTTCAAATAGTAGATCGAGTTTTATATGTAGATTCAGCAGGGAATATTGAAAACAAAGCGCCACGTTTCAAACTAAAAGTTCCAATGAATTACTTACAAGGGGGAATTGGAGCAGATGGGAGAATAGGACAAATATTATCAACAGGGGGGGGCCATTTGGTTATTCTCGGCCTAAGGATCCTAAAGAAAAGCCACAGCTAGGTACGATCAGTTTTGAAATCACAGAAAGTGGTCAACCTGTAATACTGAATGAAGATGGACATTCTGCAAATAAAGAAGACATCTATGGATTTACAATAGCACTGTATTCAGGGAAAAGGCATCCAGTCAATACCCTTGGAGCAACTCACTCTGATCTCTTTAGAGCAAAGGATGTGTATGGTTTACAGAATTATAAAGATTTGAGTTGCTATGATGTAGAAAACTTAAAAGAAAGAGCGCGCTTGAAGGATAGGGGCGATGAATGGATACAGGTAACATTGGACAGACTGGCCAATAAGGCAGCAGATGATCCAATTCCTAAAAACTGCGTTTCTAATGAGCGGCTTCAAAGATGGATTTCACCTCCTGAAGTTCCTGAAGAGGAGGCTGTAAGTATTTATTGCGGTAGTCTACCACTTTGTGAGATTGATTTTAGGTATAAGTCACGAGGGGTTGTGATATATACACGTAAAAATAGGTTATTTGTGTTGCCTAAGTGGCAAGCCTACCGACAACAAGTGATTCAAACCATTCAACAATTTGAAACACAATAAACTAATTAATAGGGAATATAACATGAATAGTAATCCAAATATTACCGCATCAGGTCAATTGAAATTAACGAAAAAGAAATTGATTACCTAGAGTGGCTTTGTTGCATAAATAAAAAAGTAGTTGGGTCTCCTTATTTAACCGAGGTTTATCAACAGCTATTCTTTTAGTTGTACCGAGTTGAGCAAATTTATTCAGAATATTGACTGTAATTTGCAAATCTGGCGTCTAACAATTGAAATATTGACTCGATACTGCTGACCTAAGCTGTTTGAAAAAGCAAACATTTTGGCTTCTATTCGTGCTGTATCAATTGAGTGCTTCCATTTACGCAACAAAGCTCGTCTCCATAAGATTTTTTGTTCAATGGATCAGGTGAAACTGCTGTGGATTATGTAATAGACTTTGCTTGGCGCAGGACCTGATTGATTTATCTGGAATATTGGATAGTCATGCAATAAGTTCTAATTTTCTGGCTATATCAAGATTACTTATGATTTGGATCAAAAAACAATATGTTGAGTATTCGTGGCCAGTTGAGTCAGGCACATAAGGATGTACTGATGATCAACCAATGTGAGCAACTATATTTGCAGGATTTGATGAATAATGAAAAGCTGATCTATTAATAAAATATTGCCAAAAATTGCAATTCAATAAAAAAGACCAACTTAAAGTTGATCTTTCTTTTCTGTATTACGACGATAACGTTGCCATGGTAGCGGACGATTTAAAGCTTCTGGAACATCACCACTGGTTGAACGCAAACGTAAATGAATTGCAGCTTGTGCCATTAAATTGGCAGATACTGGGGCAGTAATAAAGGCAAATAAAGTAATCAATAATTCGGCAAAACCAAACCGACCTTGTGTCGCTCCAAATATCATAGCTGCAATTAAAAAACTCCCTAAGCCTAGCGTACTTGATTTAGTCGGTGCATGTAGGCGCATGAATAAGTCGGGTAGGCGAATCATTCCGATTGAACCTACGAGCATAAAAAATGCGCCAAAGATCAAAAAGAACGAAATGATAATCTCAAAAATTATTTGCATAACCACTCTCCTTAATCAATCACATGTCCAGTCGTAAAATAGCGAGCCAGTGCAACAGTTGAAACGAAACCGAGCATCGCCACCAATAAAGCACCTTCAAATACATTGGTACTTGCCCAATAGATGCCTAACACCACAATCAAGCATGTTGCATTAAGAAAAAGAGTATCGAGTGCTAACAAGCGATCAACAACAGATGGTCCAATGATCATGCGGATGAGACAAAGAAACATGGAAATAGTGATCGCTACTAAACTAATCGCAAGTGCATAAGGTAAAATGGTCATTTCGCTGTTCCTTCTGCAATCTTTACATCAAAGATTTCGAGCAAAGGTAGCTCATAACGATTTTTGATGTCTTGAATGTCTAATTCAGCATTATCGGTACTGAGTGCATGAACTAAAATATCTCCTCGCTCTTGATCAATCCCTGCTGATACTGTACCTGGCGTCGTTGTAATGATCATTGCGAGTAGAGTATTTACTTGCTCATGTTCAGTTTCTAATGGCACGCGATACCATTTTGGATGCAACTCATCCATTGCTCCAAGCACCATTTTAGCTACACGAAAGTTTGAAATCACAATATCCCATAACACCACAAAAAAAAGTTTGATTGCAGGAAACCAATGAATATGTGGTGTACGTGCAATAAAAGGGCTTACCAAACGTGAAACAAAGATACCTAATAGAATTGCGATAAAAATATCTGTGATGTCTAAACTATGTGACAGCATGAGCCAAGTCACAAAAATTAAAAATGATACAAAGGGGTGGGGAAACCAACGATCAAGCAAAGCACGTTTTTGCATTAGTGTTCCTCCATCGGTTTTAATTGTGTAGCATTTGGAATAGTTGGATTCGACAAAGTTTGTTCTGCAATTTGACGTTGTTTATACTCCGAAATATGCTCACCTTGTAGCGTCGGTTTTGAGATAACATCTGGAATTAATACCGCATTATGATCTTCAACCTCACCGCCATATTTAGTTTCAGGCAAATATGCTGCATCAAATGGCTGCACGCTAATGGCACGACCTTGACTATCATGTTTTAGAATCGCTTGTTGATAAAGCGCATGATTTTGAATTTGTTGTGCAGTTGAAGTTGTATAACTCTGAATTGGTGCTGCAAATACAACATAACTCATCAAAGCAATCAGTAGTACATAGATTGCTTTGTCATTCCGATTAGGAGCTGTATCAGGTAGTGCTTGATAAGCGGTATATGCTGGTTCTTTAGAATTTTCTTCGGGTGGACTAGCACGCCAAAAAAGGATAAAACCAACACGTGTGAATGCGATAATGCTAAGTAAGCTAACAATCAGAATAACAGCAATAATCCAGCCTTGATAAGGCGTTTCAGCGGTAGCCTGTAAGATAAAAACTTTACCTAAAAAACCACTGAAAGGGGGTAAACCTGCCATCATTAATGCAATGGTAAAATAAGTAAAAGCAGCCGCTTTTTCCTGTTTGATTTTCGGTGCAACTTTTAAATGATCTTTGAATGAACCACGTTGCGCAGTCATCCAACCACAAAATAAATAGAATGCAGCCGCAATTAGGGTACTGTGAACTAAATAATACAATGCTGCTGACCATGCTTGGGTATTAAACATGGCAATAGCGATGAGTAATGTTCCGATCGATGACAACACCATAAAGCCAACAAAACGGCGTAAGCGTTCAGCAGCAATTGCACCGATTACACCATAGAATGAAGTAATCAAACCAATCATTAATAAGCAGTTTTTGAAAATACTCTGTGCCATTGCATCATCAAAAACAGTACCATTGACACGTAGAATGGCATAAATACCAACTTTGGTCATAATAGTAAAAATTGCAGCAACAGGTGTGCTTGCAACAGCATAGGTTTTTGGTAGCCAAAAGCCGACAGGTAGCATTGCTGCTTTGATCCCAAATACTACAAAGAGTAATAAGCCACCAGCAATTACAAGTTTATGTTGATCACTGTCTAAGGTTGGGATAAGGCGACCCACATCAGCCATATTTAAACTACCAACGCTACCGTAGATTATCCCTAAACCAATCAAAAATAGCGCTGATGCGAGTAAGTTAATCGTGACGTAATGTATACCTAGCTGGAAACGTGGTCGACCTTGACCATGTAATAGTAATACATAAGATGCCATTAACAGGATTTCAAAAAACACGAATAAGTTAAATAAGTCACCCGTCAGGAATGCACCCGTTATACCCATTAACAAAAAATGGAACATGGTGTGGAAATAGCGCCCACGGGTATCCCAGTTATCACTTGCATACCAAATGACAGGCACTGCAAGTGCATAAGTGAGCACCAACATGAATGCAGAGAGACGATCGAGAACTAAAACAATTCCAAAAGGAGCAGACCATTCACCAAGTTGATAAACGGTAACTTGACCTGTATTGGCGATCATCAAATAACTGATTGCTGTGATTAAGCCTAGAAGTGCAGAACCTAAACTAATGCCACGTCGCCAAGGTTGACGCCAATCTTGTTTTAGAGAACCAGAACCGGGATTGCCTAATAAAAGTAATAAAAAACTCGTAAATGCTGGAATTAAAATACTTAAAATTGGAGTATGAGCATGCCAAAAATTATTGAAATCAAACATTATGGCTCATCCTCACGTGGGTCATAAGTCACAGTTGCTTCTTCTTTGGAGTCAACATGATCTGTTCCAGATTCATAACGACTGCGTAAAGCAAGCTGTACAATAAAAGCGGTTGTTGCAAAACCAATCACAATCGCAGTGAGTACCAATGCTTGCGGTAACGGATCTGTTACTTTAGTTGTTTCTGTAATGATTGCAGGTGCATTAATTTGAATACGACCGACCGCAAATAAAAATAAATTTACGGCATAACCGATCATGGCCAGACCGAGTACGACAGGAAAGGTTCTGGCACGTAAAATTAAATAGATGCCTGTTGCTGTTAGCAGACCAATTCCCGAAGCGAGCAAAAATTCAATACTAACCATTTTTATTTATCTCCACTTGGAACAGGTCCAGACATGCTTGAGTGACGCGAATCACCTAAGACTGAAATTAGCAACATTGTCGCGCCAACAACGGTCATATAAACCCCGAGATCAAATGAGACAGCCGAAGCTAAATGCATTTTTCCAAATAATGGTGGTTCTATATAAATATGTGCTGTTGTTAAGAATGGGCGTGCCCAAAACCAAGCTGCAATACCCGTTAAACCTGCAATTGCTAAACCTGAACCAATCCAAATTTCATATAAACGACCAGATTTTGCTTTGATCAGTTGTTCAGTTCTATCTTGACCTAAAACAATATATTGAATGATAAGCGCCATTGCCGTGATCAGACCTGCAATGAAGCCACCCCCCGGATAATTATGACCACGCATGAAGATGTAGATACTGACGACAAGGGCGAGGGGAAGTACCCATGAGGCTGAAATACGTAACATCAATGGTGAAGGGTTAAAACGATAAGATAAACCTTGTGTCATGGTGGTGCCATGTGCACGCATACCATCCATGAGACACAGTGCTCCTATTGCCGCAATACCCAATACTGTAATTTCACCGAAGGTATCAAAACCACGGAAATCAACTAGAATGACATTGACGACGTTTGAACCACCGCCTAACGGGAGGGATTGCTGTAAGAAGAACCATGAGATTGAATTATGTTCTCGCGTTAATATTAGCCATGTAATCCAACCAATACCGATACCACCTGCGATTGCTAAGCTTGCATCTCGCCAACGGCGTGGACGGCTCGATTCGTAAGGGGTTAACTGCGGTAATAGCGATAAGCTCATCAACAATAAAACAGTAGTAACAACGTCAACTGTAATTTGAGTGAGTGCAAGATCTGGTGCAGATAAGGTTACAAACACCATGGTGACGACAAGTCCAACAGCACCACTAATTAAAACAGCTTTAATCCGTTCGTGGTGGAACCACAACATCATCCAACAGCCAGAGAATAATGTGAGCCATAAGACCACAGCAATCCATGGAGCATGGGTAAGCTCACGTGTGCCAGTTGTTAAACCCTGATTAAATAAAGGTAAACCCACCATAATGATGCTAAAGAAAACAATCCAAAGAAGATAGCTTTGTAGAGAACCTGTTTCAGTCTTTTGTTTGATTTTTCGACTGGTAAGTAAGAGATGCTTCAGGAATGATTCAAATAAAAGTTTGCCTTGGAATTTACCTAAATAAGGGTCTAAGTCAATTTTACGTAAACGCTCATTTTTAATGAGGCTAAAGTAAAATAAACCACCACCCATCAATGCAACTAGACTCATGATTAAAGGTGCATTAATACCGTGCCAAATCGCTAAATGAACACCCTCAAATTCAGGTTGAGCCAAACTCGCGCGCGTTACACTATTCACCACTGTTCCGGCCAATAGAGCAGGCAGAATGCCGACCAGAATACATAATGTCGCTAATATAATCGCTGGTAAGCGCATTCCGAGAGGTGGTTCGTGCGCATCTTTATTAGGAACGTGTTTACCAATCCCACCATCAAAGAACACACCATGTACCAAACGAATAGAATAAGTAACAGCAAAAATACCGGATAAAGTTGCCACGATCGCTGCAATTATCATTACTGGACCTGATAGGTTTGCCAGTAATTCCGTAAAGAACATCTCTTTGGAAATAAAGCCATTGGTCAGTGGTACACCAGCCATCGAAGCAGCGGTGATCATGGTTAGGGTACCTGTGAACGGAAGGAGTTGCCAGATACCGCTGAGCTTACGTAAATCACGTGTTCCTGTTTCATGATCAATAATGCCTGCAATCATGAAAAGAGCAGCTTTGAATGTTGCATGATTAATGATATGAAAGATTGCTGCTGCAACAGCGAGTGGTGAACCGATGCCGAGTAAACAAACAATCAAACCTAAATGGCTGATGGTTGAATAAGCTAAAAGCCCTTTGAGATCTTCTTTGAATATGGCGAAACCCGCTGCCATACATAAAGTGAATAAACCAACGAAGGTTACGATATTGTGGTACAACGCTGCCCCAATAAAGAGCGGAGCTAAGCGGGCTAATAAAAATATACCTGCTTTCACCATCGTTGCTGAATGGAGGTAGGCTGAAACAGGTGTAGGTGCTGCCATTGCATTTGGCAACCAAAAGTGAAATGGGAATTGCGCACTTTTGGTAAATGCACCTAGTAAAATGAGCAGTAGGGTAGGAACAAATAATTGATGCTGTTGAATAGACTCTTTCATTAACACCAATTGGTCAATCTGGTAAGTACCTGTCATCTGTCCTAAGAGGACAAAGCCCCCTAGCATCGCCAAACCGCCCATTCCTGTGATCGTGAGTGCCATACGCGCACCACGTTGGGCGGCATCATATTGACTCCAATAGCCCACGAGCAAGAATGAAGAAATACTGGTCAGTTCCCAAAACACCAGTAAGATAATCAAATTGTTGGAGAGTGAAATTCCAAGCATAGCCGCCATGAATAGCATGAGCAACTGATACAGTTTACTGAGTGAATTTTTGGGACTGAGATAATAATAAGCATAAATATAAATCAGTGTGCCGATCCCACTAATGAGTAAACCGAACAATAATCCTAATGCATCAAGGCGAAAACTAAGATTGATGCCCAGTTGTGGAAGCCATTCCCAACTCTGTTGCAGGGCATTACCCTGTAAAACCGTTTCAGCTTGGCTAAGCAGTAAAATAAAACAACTCAGGCTAATGCCAATTGCTCCAATTGCCGTCATACCCCGTGAAATACGTTGCAATTGTGAGACAAGGGTTGTGCCAAGTATGAGTGGTAATAAAATAATAATCGGTAGCACACTGGTATCCATGTCGATGATTTAGGTCGAGAGAGACCTAATGGTGGATTTTCTTCCAAGACTTAAGGCATTCAAAGAGAAAGCCAAAGTTTCAAGTCTCGAAACCCAATCAAGTTAACGGAAAGAGCAAGTTGTATTGCACAACTTGAAAGTAAAAAATGAATTTTATTTTACTATAAAAAATCAACAAAAATCTGATGTTATTACATGAAACTAACAACATCCTTATCGCTAAAATTTGTATATCAACGTTTTTTGTTCGCTATTTAATTGAATATTTTCCATTCGATTATCTGTGTACATAAGAGGGATAGAGATCTGGTCTTGGATCAAATGCGTATCCCTACAATCCAGTGTTTCAGTATAGAAGACCTATTCAAAAGAAAAAATTGGCCTCTAGTTTATAAGGGTTAATGATCTAATCAATCTTAAAGCCCAATATCAAAGTGATGTCTCTTGAGGGGTATCATCAATTTTAAGTAGATGAAGCAAATTACTCTTTTCTTGTTCATCAAGCGCTTGAATTTGATGAAAGAGTTCATCAACTTTACTGACCAAAGTTTCTGATTCTAATAAGTGTTGATTCTGCTGCAAGAGAATGCTTTCCGATTGACTTAACTCATTATAGAGTTGTGAAAGTTGTTGTTGAGATTTCTCAAGATTAATCTCATAAATTTCTTTATCACCTAACCTTAAGCATTGATATTCTAAAGCATGTTCTAATAATTCATCGCGATTGCCTGAAGCAATAATTTGTAGTCTTGGAAATGCTTGATGCAAACGCTCTAAAACTTCAGCACTCATATTTTGATCTAACTGATGCTCAATTTGATCAATTAATAATATGCCTTCACCTTCTAAACATGGGTCGAAACAATGTGGATTAAGCAAGCATAAACGACGTGTAATATCACCTACCAATGCAATCCATGATTTAAGAGAGGCCGATAATTGCTGAAAGGGAATGGTCTGATCTTTGTAACGCACCATTAATTGAAGTTTAGGAATATATTGAATATAGATATCATTCAATTCTGGAAAGATGGTATGTAAGCTTTTTTTCAGCGCATATAAATTAGGTGCTGAAAGTTGTTTAGGATGATTCATCAGTTCTTGTTGTAACTGCTGCAAAACCTCTGATTGATTTTGCTGACTGAAATCGTTGCCAATAAGACGTCTGACAATATGGGCAGAGTGAGCATTTTCAACATCACTAATTTCCCGTAGCCACTCAAAAAAACGCGCAAAAGTTGTGTATGGAATCGCTGTTAAATCGTAGGCAGCAATATCTTGTAGTGTTCCTGGCGCATTCTTGCTTTGTAAATTAACCTCTTGTACAAAGCGTTCGGCAGGATAATACGCAATTAACGGTAATCCAAATAATGGATCTTGAAGACTAGTTTTTTGATATAGCGATACCATTTGATCGAGTTGCTGCGTTTCAACTTGGCTAATTCCAACGCCTTGACTGTTAAACGTTTTAAATAACTTCCAACTACAGTTCTGAGTGTCAGTCATTTGTGCAGAGCTACTTTCTGGTAGATGATGATTTAATTCGCTGCTCATTCTAACTTGGACTTGAACTTTGGCTTGTAAGCGTGTCAACAAAATATCTTGATCAGCAATCACCACACCTGCGGTGCGAATATCTTTATAACGTGCGGAAAACCACGTTAAGGCTTGATAGATATTTTTTAAAATTGTAGTTTTGCCTGTAGCTTGCTCACCTAAAATAAGTGTAATAGGACGTTGTGTCGGTTGAAATTCAATGGTTAAGTCACGAAACATGCCAACATGTTTAAATAGCACTGATTCAAGTTGCATAAGCTCTCCCTGAACATAAGCGCTTTAACCTACGGACTGGCGAAGACTTGAGGGAGCGCCCCGTTTTAATTGTTGTATTAAATCGTAAAGATGATGAATATTTAAACTTACTTTAGCACGAGTACAGGCAACATAAAGTAGTCTTAATTCCTCATCTGTAATTTTATGTTCTAGGCCATTTATTTTAAATTGGTAATCATCTTCAATATGCACACGATTCCATTCCAAGCCTTTGGCTTTGTGTGCAGTTGAAATGACATAATCTGCTTGCTCAATCGGCGTGATTTTGGCAAGTGCTTTCTTGAGTGGCTCAGTACCATGATCATCGACCAGTTTGACTAAAGGTTTGATATCGCTGCCGTCATTCGTCTCACAATATTCATGTACATCATGCCATGAATTAAACCAAGCAAGCTCTGGTACATCGGTAATGCGTTTGCCTTGTTTAAGTAAACTGGCAGCATCCACAAAACGACTGAGTTTTTGATGATCAGCTTGTAGGCTGACTTTGTCGCCATGCACTAAACCAGAAAGTAGTAGTTCCATTGCACGCGCATTGGTACGACACAAAATTGCATCGCGCATTTTGGTATGGGGTTTATTCACTACACTCGATTTAACATTTGGATTACCCAATAACGGAACAGTTTCGTTTAATGCACCAAGCAGACTATTGGCAACATCAGCAATCGCATCACCAAAACGGAATGAAGTCGTTAAGCGACTTTCATGTAAAGGCATCTGTTGCATTGCATTGACTGCACCACGCCACGCATAGATTTGCTGATGTGCATCACCGACATAAATTACTTGTGTGCTTTTTTGACGTAGTAAAATACCCAACATGAGTGGGTCAGCATCTTGTGCTTCATCAAACAGAACATAATCTGTTGGAATATTGGGTTCTGATAATGCCCAAAGTTTGAGGTAAATATCGTGACCAATCCCTGCTTGATGGTTTTGATCAATTGACTCTAACCAACGGCGTTCAACTGCTGGATATAAGTGTTGTTGTAACGATTCAATATCATCTTGATGCAACCAGCTTGGCGCTTGAATATGGCGAGGGGCAGGATATTGTGAGCTGGTCGAGCAGAAATAGCTGACAGCATTGGCAACCAAACTCGCAAGACGACTTGGCATCAGCACATATTTTTCATAACGTCCGCCCATGAGACGACGAAGTGTGATTGGTTCTAAACGATATTCTTTAGCGATAAAACTTGGGCTTAAGCGAGGTAGTCGTAATTTATCAGTCACGCCACGCGGTACGCTACGAAAGGCAAGAGAGTGAAAGGTACGACAATTTACATTTCCGTGAAATTTACTTTGTGCTTCAGATGCAATGGCTTTGTTAAAAGCCAAATACATACCACGCCGTTCGGGCATGGCATCACTGATCATTTGTAAAGTTGTCGTTTTACCTGTGCCAGCATACGCAATCACTTTAAAGGACTGACCTAAACGAGCGTTATCTATTGCAATCGCTTGCTCATAGGTAGCTTTGGGTTTCTCGATATTCGACACAGGCGAGGTTTACACTTCTTGACTACGATTGGCTTTTTCAACCAAGCCAGATAGACCTTGGCGACGAGCAAGTTCATCAAGGACTTCTTGTGGATCAAGGTCGAAGTAGCCGAGCATTACAATACTGTGGAACCATAAATCTGCAACTTCATAAATCAGATCATGCTTATTTTCTAAAGAAGCATGTGCTGCATAATCTTTGGCTGCAATAATGCTTTCGACGCTTTCTTCGCCGACTTTTTCTAAAATTTTATTGATGCCTTTTTTGTATAGGCTGGCAACATAAGAACTATCTGCTTCAGCTTTTTTGCGTTCTTGCATCAAACGACCTAAGTGACTGAGTACGTCAACTTGCTCAGCCTGACCATGATCGTGTGCTTCGACTTTCGCAGATGCGCCGTAAATTGCGGTTGGATCTTTCAGTTGAGCATCAACAATTTCCCAGCCTTGTGGCGTGAGTTTACGATAAAAACAAGACTCCCGACCTGTATGGCAGGCAATTCCACCATGCTGTTCAATTTGCAGAATAATGACATCGGCGTCGCAATCTAAACGAATTTCATGCACTGTTTGGAAGTGTCCAGATTCTTCGCCTTTGTGCCACAATTTTTGACGTGAACGTGAGTAATACACGGCTTGATTTTTTTCAGCCGTCAGTTGTAATGCTTCACGGTTCATCCATGCAACCATTAACACTCGACCAGTTTGATGATGTTGTGCAATGGCAGGAACAAGACCATTGGAATCAAATTTAACTTCATCTAACCAGTTTGACATGAGTGAAAAATCCATTGAGTGGAAAGCCGTTAGTGTAGCGTTTGTGACTAGGGTTGGCTATGTATGTTGGGTAAAAAATCATTTAATGGTTGGATTGGATATAAGTTCCCATTAAATTGGTATTTTCTATTTTTAAAAAGGGCAATGCCCAAGCAACGATGAGTAGTGTTCCACTAGAGTAATTTGACCAGTACCACGCATCAATCAGGAAATAAATAGCAGTGATAGAGACCCAAATATTTAAACTGCGAGCTATAAATTTTTGATGAATCAATAACAGCAATAAAAAAGGGAGACTATCCCATAAGATCACCAATGTAAATTGAGGACTAATAATCAATCTTCCTATTGAAGATTTTGGATTTACTTGCCATTCAAGGAGATGATAGTGGAAATTTAGAAAACAAAATACATTAAAAATGCTAGGGAGTAAGAACCAGCATCCTTTACGAATCGCCTTTCCTTTATCCTGCCGATACAAAGCCCATAGAAAACTATATTTCATGTCTAACCTTATTTTTATTGATGAATTTTAATTTTTAAGTGTTGAGATAATTCGAGATTTCAATCAAGTTCTGATCTGGGTCACGTAAATAGATTGATAAAATTTTTCCTGTTGCTCCAGTTCTTTCAATAGGACCTTCAACGATCTCTATGTTTAATGTGTGAAGATTTGCAATCACGTCCTTTAAAGGTGTTTCAGCAATAAAGCATAAATCCGCAGAACCTGCGGTCGGACGACGTGCTTTAGGTTCAAACTCTTTTCCAACTTGATGTAAATTGATTTTCTGCGAACCAAATATAAGTGCCTTACGATTTTCGCCAAAAGTAATCACCTCAAAATTCAGGGTAGACTGATAAAACTGACAACTGATTTCAATATCAGCGACTGTCAAAACCAAATGATCTAAATGACTAATTTTCATATTTAATTCAAATCCTATTTTTGCGCTTAGTCATATTCAGGCAATGATTGATTGTTTTGAATCAAGACATTTTGATTTTGTTGGTATATCGCAATCTGTTGATAGCTCATTTGCCGGAACATACCCGTTTTTAAGCCTGAAATGGTAATCGCCATTTCTTTACAGAAATAGGGAATTTGATACATCCACGGAAAAGTAAGATCACGTATGCTACCCGCCCACCAATGATCAGATTGATAAAGTGGAGTCAGTAAACGACTAAGGAACTGATAGAATTGAGTCGAGGAGCGACGCAGTTGGTGATAGTGTTGCCATAATATCGACCAGTCAATTTGCTGATTTTTCTGAGCAGCTTGTAATGATTGGGAAAAAGCCCATGCATCTAAAAGTGCCATATTCGCACCTTGTCCCAATTGTGGACTCATGGCATGTGCAGCATCACCAATCACACCGATTCGACCTTGTCCAAATTTTGACATGACCACATCACGATACTGTGCCGAGAGCCACTGTTGTTGATTTCGTTCATCCAATAAAAGCTGTTTAAGCCATTCTGCGACTTCGGGCCAGCGCTTAGAAATTTGCTGTAACCAATCCTGTTTTGATTTGTCCGTTTTTAAGAATGATTGCAATTGCGAAGTCGGCAAACTCCAAAATACACTGGAAAGCCTTTGCTGAGGCGCAGTTGGGATAGCACCTGTAGGCAGAACGCCCATCATGATTTTAGATCGATCATAAAATTGATGAAGAATTTCAGGATTCAAGCTTAGGCATTCAGGCACGATTGTCCATGCAGCTCCCCACGGATAAGCTTGATCAACCTTGACCCAAGCTTTGGGGCGGAGTTGACTGCGCGCACCATTGGCAATCAATACCGCATCGAAACAGTCATCAAAGTTATGTTGTTGGTGAGTGCCAAATAATCGAATTTCATTCGGCTGTTCTTCAATTTTCTCAATGTTATGACTCATTCGCCAAGTGACATGACTTGCATATTCCGCCAATTTTTCAGTTAAGACATGACATAAGGTCGCACGATGAATACCAAGACCATAAAGGTTATTGCCAGCCTGATGATAGTGGCTATTCACCAAGAGACGTTTATTGGGAAGTTGCCCTTCTAAACCTGTGACTTTCGCACCGAGTTTTAACGCCTGATCGAGTACGCCTAAATGTTCAAAAACAGCCAAACCCGCAGGTTGTAGTAATAAACCAGCACCAACAGGAGAGAGTTTGTCAACTTGTTCAAAAATCGTAACGTGATGACCTTCTCGCGCAAGAAGAATCGCTGTTGCAAGTCCTGCTGTACCTGCACCAATAATGGCAAAGTGTGGAGTTTTCATTATTTATTCTTTTTTAAGGATCTATAAATTTGTTGAGTTATGATCTTAATTGAAACTAAACGATTTTTGAAAAGAAATCTTAACCATAAAAAATCCCTTGTCAGAGCAAGGGATTTTTGAACTTATTTCATAATTCTCCAAACTGCAATCAGTGCACTTAATACGATTAAAATGATGGAGACAAACCAAGGACTAATAATCGCAATGGTGAGCATAATCAGCATGGTGCTACCAAACATCCAACTACGGCGTTGCTGTTGTTGCATTTGTAAACGCATTTGCTGAATTTCACGGAGTTGCTTATCTTGCCAAGCCGATTGATTTTTCAAACCATTCAAGCTATCAATCAGTAAGCTTGGGATATCTTGAGCACCTAATAATAGATCTGGGATTTGTTGTCCAAGTTCTTTGATATTTTTGACTGGATTCATATTGGCTTTGACCCATTCGGTCAAAATTGGTTTAGCCAGTTTCCAAATATCGAGTTGTGGGTAAAGATCTGTGCCTAAGCCTTCTACGTGTACCAATGTTTTGAGTAATAGCATCAATTGCGGTGGAATTTCCAAATGGAAACGACGTGCAATATCCATCACCTGAATCAAAATTCCTGCGAAATCCAATTGATCCATCGGTTTTGATACCATTGGACCAACGGTACGGCGCATCTCACGTGACAAGGCATCTTGATCTGTGCCTGGTGGAATCCAACCTGCTTGATGTACGATCTGAATCAGTTGCATAAAGTTGCTATTCATAACAGCAAGCAACATACGGGCAACTGTCATTTGGTCATGTTTGGACAGTTCACCCATGATGGCGCAATCTAGAGCAATAAAGCGCGGATTACTTGGGTTAATGGTTTCAACAAATACATTACCCGGATGCATGTCGGCATGGAAGAAATTGTCACGAAACACTTGGGTAAAGAAGATGGTTAAACCTTTTTCAGCCAAATCAGCACGATTCATACCCAAACGATCAAAGGTTGCGATATCTGAAATAGGTACACCCGTGATGCGTTCAGCCACCATCACATCTTTACTGTCCATATAGACTTCAGGCACGTACATCATGCTTGAGCCCGTAAAGTAATGACGCATTCGGCGGGTATTGTCCGCTTCTAGACTCAGATCAAGCTCATTCAAGATAATTTGACGATAGTCTTGAATGATTTCAGTTAGATGTAAGGCGCGAGCAGCCTCTAAACGATTTTCAAGCCAATCACCTAGCCAAGCTAAGATTTCAAAGTCTTGCAGAATTTGATTACGAATATCAGGGCGAGTGACTTTTACCACCACTTCACGACCATCATGCAGAGCCGCAGTATGAACTTGTGCAATCGATGCCGCAGCGAGGGGTTGCTCATCAAAGCGAGAGAATAATGTGGATACATCTGCTTTGAGCGATTCTTGGATACGTTGTTTGGCCAATTGGGTGTCATACGGTTTGACACGGTCTTGTAACAACACCAATTGTGATAATACTTCTGGTGGAATCAAGTCACGACGTGTAGACAGTAATTGTCCCAATTTAATCGCTAACGGACCCATATCCTCTAAAGCTTCCTTAAGCTTGAGTGGATTTTTTTTCTCTCGACTTGACCATGCCGCAGGATGGGTTTTGATAATGTTGAGGGCATGGCGGGCTTTAACTGGTAATTCTTCCGCAGGAAACAAGGTGTCAAGGCGATAATGTGCTGCAATACGCCAGAGTTCGAGTAACCGTGTAACATGCGGAATCATATAAAATCTTACCTAGTCTTGTGAGAAATGTTTTGCTGGATCAAATGAAGCGTGTAACTGTTGAAATTTCGCTTCTAAACGATCTAATTCTTGATTGAGTTGACGTGTCTCGCAATGAAGATCATCCATTTGCCAACGTGGTGCAAATAAACCACTATCTTCTTTTAAAGTATCTTCAATAAAGAACAAATGGCTTTGTAATGAACGCTTGAGTTGTTTGGGTGCAAGTTGAATCTTACCCAATTCATGTGCCAGTTGTGGGCCAATCCAAGGCGATAAATGCGCAGCGAGATCAGGCTCAGCTTGCTGCATAATTCTTTGAATATCTTGTAATAAATGGTAATCACCTTGTAGGGGAATATTACCAATCTGATCCATATCACTCAGCAATAATTTAATTAACTCAACAATATTTTCAACCTGTAATGTTGCAGTTGCATCGGTGATTTTGTATTGAGGATCAAATGGACGCTGTTCAAAAATAGAAGACTTTTGACTATGTCCCGTTACGGTGGGCTCTAGACGAACTTTATTTTCATCAAAAAAAACATCAACTGAGAGTTGTGGGCTATCAATCACAACACGTAATAATTGCCCTTGCAGTTGATTGATTTGAATACGAGTGATCGCATCCAAATCAATCACATGATGAATGATACGTTCGACTGCACCGAGTGCTAAAATCGACCACATATCTTAAGCCTTAAAGTTTGAATCCGCGGTGAACTGCAACAATACCACCAGTGAGGTTATGGTAGTCACAGCTTTGGAAGCCTGCATTTTCCATCATGCCTTTGAGGGTACGTTGGTCTGGATGCATACGAATAGATTCTGCAAGATACTTGTAACTTTCAGAGTCATTTGCAACGAGTTTACCCATGATTGGTAATGCAGTGAATGAATAAAGATCGTAAAGCTTAGAGAATGGTTCGAACACAGGTTTAGAGAATTCGAGAATCAATAAACGACCACCTGGTTTAAGTACGCGATACATGGCTTGTAGTGCGGCATCTTTATCCGTCACGTTACGTAAACCAAAACTGATAGTCACTAAATCAAAACTATTATCGGCAAAGGGTTCTAATGTTTCAGCGTTGGCAAGTACGAAATCAACGTTAGTACAACCAGCATCAATCAGACGATCGCGACCTACATTTAGCATAGATTCATTGATGTCTGAGAGTACGACATGACCTTGTGGACCGACTTCACGGCTAAATACTTTTGCTAAGTCACCTGTACCACCAGCAATATCAAGTACATGTTGACCACGGCGAACACCTGACATATTGATCGCAAAACGTTTCCAAATACGATGGATACCGAATGACATCAGGTCATTCATAATGTCGTATTTACTTGCAACCGAATGAAAAACTTCAGCAACTTTTTGTGCCTTATCATCACTGCTTACAGTTTGATAGCCAAAGTGAGTGGTTGCTCCAACATTTCCTGTATTGGCACCACGTGGCAAATTATATTTTGGTACTGATGTATTCGGTGTTGATGTTGAACCTTGTTGTAACGATTGCTGTTGACCTTGAGCTGCTCCTTGAGGAAGTGGAGAACTGAGGAAAGGACTGACTTTGTCTGAACTTGGGTTTTGCTCAACTTCTGGGGTAGGCTGTTGGTTTTCGTTAGACATTGTTTTCTCCTAAACTTTCGCTCTAGCGGCACGAATCAGCAAGCATGATGACAGATTTTGTATTTTTTTACAGGGTTTAGCATATCATTGTTATGAATAATATACAGAAAGTCACACGCTCAAAAGCATTTTTAATTTTTGTTTTGGAATTCAATAATCCCTCCTAACACGAAGAGGGATGGCTATCAATTCAATTTAGTCACGAAATGGGTTTGGGTGACCAGCGTGGACTTTTTCGATGATTTCACGTTCTTTTGCCGTAAATGTTTTGATAAACGTTGCAGCAGACTTCATCGGTTTCATTGCAGCAAAACCTTCTTGGATAAACTCGTACATACGTTCAAATTGATATTTGGTTGCAATGCCTTTACACATTTTAAAAGCCGCATACATCATCGTAGAGCGCATATACTTATCTAATGTGAGACCAAGCTCGTCAAGTAATTGTAATTGTTCATAACGTACATCGCCTTGATCGAGTTTGACTAAGGTCTGGCGCATGATTTCATCAGTTAATGGTGTTTCTAAAGGATAATCTTTGAGTAGTTGTTCTGCGACTTGTTCATCGAGTTGAGTGGCAAGTACAGCAAGACTGACCGATTTTGTTCCTGTTTTAATTGCATTTTCAGGGAGTAAGCTTTCTGCTTTATGTGCATATTTCAACAGGCGTTCGATTTGCTGTGCAATTGCATCAAAATCAGGACCACCGTACAAGCGATTGAGAAAATACTGTGCCATCAGTTGATTTTCAGGCAGAGCAAAAAATTCTTTATGGGTTTCTGCGATGCGTGCTTTCATCCACGCTTGTACTTCATGCAGACGTTGCTTAAGTGCTGGATTTTGGTGGTAATTCAGAGTTTGGTATTGTAATAAAAGATGATCAAATGCTGCGAGTTTTGACATATTCGAACTCAAAGAAAATAAAACCAGAAAATCATAGGCTGCATCATAACGAAGAACCATGACAGCTTAAACCCTAAATGTCTAACAATCGGTCAGTATGTTTATACACTGATTTTACTCTACAGAAACTGTACAAGGGTTTTGCATTCAGTGAAATAGATTTCACTATACTTATTCTTAATAATGAGCCATTTAGAGCAGAACATGAGTGTACAACAACCAAAATTTGAATTGCGCGATGAAGATGAGCTTTCTTTAGATTTGATTGAAGCACAATATGCCTTAAAAGATAGCCAAGATAAAAAAAATGCAAAAAGTGTTCTGATTTTAGTAAGTGGGATTGAATTAGCAGGGAAAGGCGAGGCGGTTAAGCAATTACGTGAATGGTTAGATCCACGCTATTTAAGAGTTAAAGCAGATGCACCACGGTTATTAACGACCTATCAAACCTTTTGGCAGTCTTATACGCGCTTTATTCCTGCCGAAGGTCAGATCGTGGTGATGTTTGGGAATTGGTACAGTGATTTGCTTTCAACCGCGATGCATGTGTCAAAACCATTGGATGAAACATTGTTTGATGCCTATATTGATCAGATGCGTTCATTCGAACATGACTTACAGCATAATAATGTACATGTGGTCAAAGTTTGGTTTGATCTATCTTGGAAGTCTTTACAAAAACGCTTAGACCAAATCGATGCGTCCGAACAACATTGGCATAAATTACATGGTTTAGATTGGCGCAATAAAAAACAATACGATACTTTACAGGAGTTAAGCCAAAGATTTACCGATGATTGGTTTGTGATTGACGGTGAAGACGAAGCTCTACGTGATCAATGTTTTGCTCAATACATATTACAAAATTTACAAGAGTTGCCTGACCATCAAACTAAAGTCACGGAAAAATGGCAACAAGCACAGATTCCCACAGCACTGTTAGAACCTTCAAAACAAAGCTTAGATAAAGATGACTACAAAGAGGAATTGAACAAATTAACCAAAAAAGTAGCTGATGCATTACGTTACGACGAACGAAAAGTGATTGTTGCTTTTGAAGGTATGGATGCTGCAGGTAAAGGGGGAGCGATAAAAAGAATTGTTAAAAAATTAGATCCACGTGAATATGAAATTCATAGTATTGCTGCACCTGAACGTTATGAATTACGCCGTCCTTATTTGTGGCGTTTTTGGAATAAGCTGAATGATGGTGGGAAAATCACCATCTTTGATCGTACATGGTATGGTCGTGTTTTGGTTGAGCGGATCGAAGGTTTTGCTTCAGTCGTTGAATGGCAACGTGCTTATAATGAAATTAATCGGTTTGAGGAAAATTTGGTTGATAGTCAAACCGTGATTGTAAAAATTTGGCTTGCAATCAGTAAGGATGAACAAGAAGTTCGATTTAAAGATCGTGAACAAACCCCTCATAAGCGTTTCAAGATTACTGAAGAAGATTGGCGTAATCGTGATAAATGGGACGATTATTTAAAAGCCGCTGCAGATATGTTCGAAAGAACCAACACAGATTATGCACCATGGTATGTAATCGCTACGGATGATAAAAATACAGCACGAATTGAAGTTTTAAAGGCAATTTTAAAACAACTCAAGGCGGATTAAACCGCCTTGTCGTCATCAAATATTATGATTAAGCCACAATGGTATTACGACTTTTTTGTTGAATTCGTTTAGCAAGGTTATAGCAATCTTGAATATGTGCTTCAGTAATTTTACGCATCATAAAATAACCGAGGCTTGCAGCAACCAATTGTCCGCCTAAAGGAATAAACTTGGTCACTTGCTTGGTGGCAATTTTCGTGAAAAAGCCATTAAAAGATTTTTTCATTGCAGTGCGCGCCACCACAAAACCTGAAAATTCGAAACCACGTTTACGTAGCTCATCCCAATGCACTTTTTTGGTTTCAGGATCATAGACACTGATATGTTCAGGTGCTAAACCAAAACGTGCATTAATATAAGGAATAATTTGAGTGAGCATACCCAAATCAACGACGACATCAAAAAATGGGATGGGTACAATCGCTGCACCTGCAGACCAATATGCACGATTTTTGGTCAGTGCCAAACACTCTTCGCGAATTTGCTCCAAATTTAAGCTTGGATCAATCGAATCAGGAATTTTTTCAATTTTCATAAAGTTATACCTAAAGTCTATCCCTCGATAGTACATTCAATCGGATTGAGTGGTGAATTTCAAAACAATTTATTTATTTCCTTGTGTGTTTAACGTGACATAGTTACATGAAGTTGTATAGTGATAAATATGTACGTTTTCGTGCAATACAATAAGCATTCCTGATGAGGTCATATTCGTAGATGGGTATTCATGTTATTCAAAGTCAACGCCTTGAAGTGTTATTACAAGGTGTGATGGCATCAATCACCCAACCGAGTTCTTCTCCATTTCAGGTATTTAAAACTCAGCATTTTATTGTTCCCAGTCCTGCACAAGAACAATGGTTGACGCAGAAAATTGCCGAACAACAAGGCATGACTGCCAACTATCAATTTCATCAACGCATTCGTGGTTTTCAGTGGTATGCATACCAGCAAGTATTAGAAAATAAAGAACAAGTGCGTAAAGCCAATATTCCACGTTTGATTTTAAAGTGGCGTATTCATCAAGCCTTACAGCCTTTTATTCAATCCGAACAGAATAGCCTTGCACAAGAGCACCCTTTATATTCGATTGTGCAACGGATTTATGCCAGCGCTGATCAGTTGCAGCAAGGCACGGAAAAACAACTTAAAAAACAAAGTATGTTGTATTGGGTGGCGGAACAGGTTTCACAACTGTTTAACAACTACATGATTTATCGCGGTCATTGTCAACGCGGCTGCCAAAGCAATTGTACCTGTACCAGTAATTGGCTATCGGCGTGGGGGCAGAACAAAGCCTTAAATATCGAACAACTGATTGCGCATACAGATCAACAAACTTCAGCCTTTAGCTTGCAGCAAACCGAACAGTTGGAAGCTTGGCAGCGTTGGTTGTGGCAACACTATTTTCACGATGATTTTGTTGAAATACAAAGTATTGATGCTGATTTCTGGCAACTTTTAGACAATCAGCAGACACGATCCCGAGCTTTGGCACAACTACCGAATCAGGTGATTGTATTTACGATTCTAGATTTACCACCGAGCCAACTGCAATTTTTACGTCGTTTGGGACAGTATCTAGATGTGGTGATTCTGCACTATAACCCATCGCAGGAATATTGGGCCGACAGTGTTGATCCCCTCTGGAAAAAGCGTTATGACCTCGGCGTGAAAGAGCGTTATATTGCGAAACATCCCCATGCTAGTGATGCAGACATTGCTGCATTCTTTGACAGTTTTAGTTTAGGTTTTAATGCTTTAAATCGTGAATCTCGACATCCCTTGCTCACCCGTTTAGGTAAGCAAGCACGTGACCACTTTTCGCTGTTGTCGCAACTGGCGACAGGAGAAGAGGGGAAATGGGTGGATGCTTTTGAGGATTATTTTCCTGAAACGCTACTCGGTAAAATTCAGTCGGATATTTTCTATTTGGCAGAACCTCAGCCCCAGCAATATGAGCTTGCACCAGAAGATGAATCCATTCAGGTCCACGTATGCCACTCCAGCATACGACAACTTGAAGTATTAAAAGAGCAGTTACTGCATTGGCTATCTCAAACAGATACCACACCGCGTCGCCCAAGTGATGTGCTGGTTTTGACCCCGAATCTAGCTGAACTTGAGCCGTTGATTCGTAGTGTTTTTCCTGCGCTGGCCCATGAGCATGGGGTGTTCTTACCTATAAAAATTGCTGGCGTTGCCCAATTAGACGCCTTAAATGCATGGCGTGCAGTGCTTGGACGTTTGCAATTGACCCAAGGGCGTTTTAGTCAGGATGACTTTGCTGATTGGTTAAATTTAGCTGCGACCCAACAACGTTATGGGTTGGATTACACACAGGTACAGCGGATTTTAGCGTTATTGGGTGAGGCTGGTTTTAAACGAGGGTTGGATGCTGAACATTTAAAACAGAGTCTCAGTGCTGATGACCAAGACTACCGCTATAGTTTTAAATTTGCCCTCGATCGTTTGGCGCTTGGGATTGCCGTGCCAGCCCATGTGATGGTGCAAGACATCTTAAGTTATGCGCTGGTGCAACCCAGCGATTTTGAACTGATTGGGATTTTGATTCAGATTTATCACGAGTTATCGGCACGGCGAGACTGGTTGGTGGCACATGAGCAAGGACAGCGTTTGCCTGTTGAGGTCTGGTTGCAACGGATCAAACAGGATGTACAAGAGTTTGAACAAGCCGATGTGGTGGCTTTAAAAGCAATCCGTGAAATTATTGAGAAGCAAGAGCGGATGTTGACTTTGGCCAGCTATTATGAGGATGCCGAAACCCAATTACGTCAAATTTCCTTGCCTTTGCCTTATATTGTTGAAGAAATTCAACGCACTTTAGAAAGCCAGTCCGCACAAGTTGAACCGACAGGACAAATTACTTTTAGTCAGATTGGACAGATTCGTCCGATTCCTTATCGGCTGATTGTGTTGTTGAACTTGGATACTGGCAAATTTCCAAATCGGGACAGTCATATTCCGTTTGATTTGATGGATGCACTGCGTCAGCAATTGGGTGATCGCTCTCGTTTGGAAGATGATCAAGGGGCATTTTTGGATGCCATCCTATTGGCACAAGAACAGGTTTGGCTGTTTTATAATGGCTTTGATCTCAATGATGGCGAAGTCAGAGAGCCCTCCAGTGTGTTGCAGGGCTTCCGTGATCATTTGGCTTTGATTGTCAAACCAGCGCCCTCTAAATCTCTCCCTGACGGAGAGACTTCATTTGAAGACAGTCTTCCTTTATCCGAAGCGGACTTGGCTGGATTGGAGGCATTACAAGTCCCCGCACAGCTTTATCCTTTGTATCATTTACATCGTCTCCAACCGTTCGATCCACTCGGCTTTGTTTCGGATCGGCCTGTGCGCTTCCAAGATCAATGGTTTAAGGTCGCCTCACAGATTCAGCAGATGAAAGGTGAGCTGCAAGCATGGGTCAATACCGCCTATCCTGTTGAACAGAATGAAATGATCATTTTGGAGAGCCAGCAATGGATTCAGGATGTTACTTTCCCTGCGCGATTGTATTTAAAAACCTTAGGTGTGGAAAATTTAACTGCACAAACATTGCTTGATCAAGCTGAACCATTATTACTCGATGGTCTCGGTAAATATGCCATTCGGCATTTTTTACAGCAGCAGGATGACCAGCTCTCTCCAAGTCTGTTGCAAGATCAGCTGCCCGTTGGCAAAGTTCAGCATAGTGCTTGGCAGCAAAGTCGCTTAGAGCAGCAACGCTTGTTGGAGCGCTTGCAGCAGTATGCCCCAGCGCCTACTGAAACCTCGCAACGGGTTTGGCGCGTCTCGAAACAATTACAAATCGCCTGTGTGACTCCGAAACAGCTGACTCAAGATTGGGTCAGTTTGGATGCTTCCAGTGCACGTGCCAAACGCTTTGCCAAAGTCTGGCTGGAATATCTGCTTTGGTTGGCGCTAATCAAGAGTGACGCTGCTACAGAGAAGCGCCGAATTGTGGTATTTAGTGATCAGACGGTGATTTGTGAAGGCTTAAGTTCACAACAGGCACAGCATTATTTAAATGCATGGTTACAGCTTTGGCACGATGCACAGCAGCAGCCTGTGGTCTTGCCTGCAGCCTTAGTGTTAAAGCCTTTAGAAAAGGGGAAGCAATATGAGTGGATTGAACTGGATTCAACTCAGATTTTAACTGAAGACAGTCAAAAGCAAGTATTAAAGGATTGGAATGATACGGGGGATTTCTCGGGTTTTGATATGACCCAGAATGAAGCCTGTAAATTGCACCGCGATTGGCAGTTCATTTTGCAAGAGCAAGATGCAACCGCTTTATTGCAGTATGCCTGTGATCATTATGCCTATGCGTTGTATCAACCGATTTTTGAATTTTTACGGGTGGAGTAAGACATGAATTCACAGTATCCTGTGTCTTATCAGCCGATTGGAGATATTCAATTTGAAGGGCTGCATTTAATTGAAGCCTCAGCGGGGACAGGTAAAACCTATACGCTATCCAGTTTGATGGTGCGGATTTTTTTAGAAAAATATCTACCCAATCAGGTGATTGCCACTACCTTTACCCGTGCTGCAGCCGCAGAACTCAAAACGCGTATCCGTTTGCGTCTGGTCGAAATCCTTGAATTTTTAGAGCCTTTCCGTGATGTATTGGAACAAGATATTCAGGCCAAGGCATTACAGGAGGCTGATCCGTTAAAACAGCAGGTCTTAAAAAACTTTGCACCGCGGATTGCCTATGCCTGTGAACGGCTAAAATTGGTCATCGATCAATTGGATGAATTATTTGTCGGAACCTTGGACAGTTTTAGTCAAAAGCTATTGCGTGAGTTTGCCTTTGAAAGTGGCAAAATCGAACGCGCTGAAATTACTGAGGATGCCAAAAGCTATACCCGTCAATTGATTCATGATGTGTTGCGGGAGTGGATTCAGACCCAACCGCAGCAAGTGATCAATGCGCTATATAGCGTGGGTGGACTGAAGAGTGTCGATCATTTTGTCGGGATGGTGGAAAGTTCGCTGAATTTTAGTTCGGCACAATTCAAACTGCCTGCCATGCCTGAAATTGACTTAGCTCAGTTGCAGCAATGGCAACAGCAAGCACAGCAGATTGACCTGAGCAGCTTGGCTGAATACTTTCAGTTAGAGGGCGCTTATTATGCACATATCAATGGTGCTTCTTTCCGCAACAATGCCTTTCATAAACTGTTTACAGAATCCTTGCCGCCATTATTAACTGCACTCAACAGTCCTGAGAATATACAGATCTTTGATGCCTATTTTGCCGATGCGCGTGATGCAGTATTTAAGTTTTTAGACAAACTCGAAGCACAAAAAATTTTTAAGAAATGTCCTGCGGAAATTGCCGAGGGCTTCTATCAACATCCATGTGTGTTGCAACTGCAACAGCTGTTTCAAGCTGTGCAGCAGACTCAGCAAGAATTTGAGCAGTTACAGGTCTATTTGAAAGCCTATTTATGTGTTGAAGTTAAAAACCGCTTACCACAAGTGTTGCAGCAAAAAGGAGAGACCACCTTTGCTCAGCAAATTAAAACCCTGTCTGAAGCTTTAAAAGCTGAGCAAGGACAATCTTTCGCCGTGTTTGTACAGTCACGCTACCCATTGATTCTGGTCGATGAGTTTCAGGATACCAATCAAGACCAAGATGATATGTTGGCCAGTATCTGGCGTCATCCACAGCGTTATCAAAAAGGTTGCATGATCATGGTCGGCGACCGTAAGCAGGCGATTTATGGTTTCCGTGGTGGAGATATGCTGACCTTCCTGAATGCCTATCAGGATATTATGGCCAAACAGGGGCGTGAGTATAAGTTGATTCATAACCACCGTTCGGTGAAAGAGCTGGTGGAAGTGGTGGATGTGCTGTTTCAGCGCCAGATCGATTTTGGTGAGCAGGTCAGCTATGACCCGATTCAAGCGGGTTCACGTCCACACCTCGCTTTGATTGAAAATGCTCAACCCAATCTAATGCCTTTACGTTGGTTGCACTTGCAAGAAGGCAATGAACAGGCTACACAGGTGGCGTGGCAGATTCAGCACTTACTTAATCAAGCCTATTTAAAACAATTGTACCTAGAGGGTGATGTCCCAACTGCGATTGATGAAGATGATATTGCCATTCTTTCGCGTAGCCATCGTCAACTGGATGAAGTGCAATATGTATTGGAACGTATGGGGATTCGGGTCAACCGACCTTCGAAACGCAGTGTGTTTGATTCCAGCATTGCACAGGATGTAGGGGCTCTGCTCACGGCACTACTTCATCCTTATGACGAAGCCAAGCTCAAACGGGCTTTGCTCAGCCGTTTATTTGGTTTTGATTTGGCTCGACTGTTGGCCTTAGAACAAAGTGCAGAAGGCTTGAGTGCTTACATTCAGCAGTTTGATGACATACGCGAAATGTGGCTGAATCAGGGCTTTTTATCGGCATGGCAACGTTGCCTAAATCAGTTTGGTCTTTGGCAGCAACTGGTGGCCACACAAAGTAAAGACAATGAACGTGCCGTGGTGAATCTACGCCACCTCACTGATCTCTTGAGTCAGCACAGTGAACATGTACAAGGGATGCAAAACCTGTATCACTGGTATTTAAAACAATTAAATTCACCAAGTGATCGCGATTGGGAGCTTGAACACAAGCTGTCCAGTGAAGCGGGCGTGCAACTGATGACGATTCATCAGTCCAAAGGCTTGGAGTTTAAAATCGTATTTTTACTGGGGGCGAATAAGGCCTTTGTAGAAGTACAGAAAACACTGAATTTTTCTACCACTGAAATCCAGTTGCCTGAGACGGGTCAAATACGGACGCAACGGGTGGTGGCAGTGGCAGATAAAAATTTTTTACAGCAAACTGAGCTGGATCAACATCAGCAACGCGCTTTAGCAGAACAAAACCGGTTGTGGTATGTGGCGCTGACACGTGCCAGCCATCGGGTCTATGCGGTGTTTGAACCAGAAAAAGGCGATAAGAATAAGTTTTCAGGTTTGGCTTTTTGGAAGAATCAGGGTGATAACTTTCAACATCCCTATAGTGCCGATGCTGAGCTGATCTTAGCGCGACCACAAGCCTTACAGATGCAACAAACTCAACAACAGCGCGTACTGTTGGCCCAAACACTGCCGACACAACGTTTTTATGCGCGTGGGAAAACCAGTTTTAGCTATCTGGCACAACATTTAAAGCACAAAGCAACTCGGGCTGATCGCTTGGCCAATATCGATACTGATTTTGAGCAAGCTGAAGATGAATTAAATTTTGCTGAAACGGAAAAAATCGCCACGGCTCAGCCAATCGCTTGGATTAAACAATATTTCCCGAAAGGGACTTTGGCTGGTAATTTCCTGCACGAGATTTTTGAGCAGATTGATTTTCAGCAACCCCAAACCTGGGTAGAAGACATTCGCCGTCGTTTTAAAAATACCTATCAAGGCCTATGGTTGGAGCTGTTACAACAGTATCAACTGCATTTCCCAGAACAAGAAAATGGCGAGCAACAGCTCTATCAATGGATTGCTGATTGGCTTGGTGAAGTATTACACACGCCACTTAATCAGGGCTTTCAGTTAAAGCAATTAGCTGCAGGACAATATCTGTCGGAATGTCCATTCTATCTAGCTTTATCGGATCGAGTGCTGGCGATGCAGCGTGTACAGCAGCTATTTGAGGAATACGGTATCGAAATGCCTGAGTTACTTGAAGCTAAATCTGCCCGTTACTTGAATGGCTCCATTGACTTGGTCTACTTCGATGGTCAGCGTTACCATATCGCCGATTATAAGAGTAATTATCTGGGGGCAGCACAACTGGATTATCAGGCTACTCAAATTGCAGAAAGTATGTCGCTGTCGAGTTATTGGTTACAAGCGGCGTTATATCTGGTGGCACTACATCGTTATCTGTCGGTGAAATTGCAGGATTATGATATGCAACTGCATTTGGGTGGCGCATCTTATCTGTATTTACGCGGCATGAATGGGCAGGCGCAGCAAGGCTGTTTCTACTGGAAGCCTGAGGATGAGTTTATCTTACGTCTGGATGCAATACTTGGATATTTTTCTGAGGATAAAGCTGGAAAAATGGTGTAGATAAAGTGTGTGATTTTAAATTAAACAAAAGCTTAGCTTGTGAATAACTCTGTTTATAACCTTGTGGACAAGCGTGTGGGTAAGTTTGAGGATAACTCTGTGGACAAACAAGTTGATGATCAGTCAACGCAAATGACGTGGTTAAATATGTGGAGTGACTATCTCTCACAAGCACCATTTTCTCAATCTGCTCAAACAGTTAACGCTGCACAGGTACTACAAAAACTGGTTGAAGCCAGCTTACAAGGTGACAGTTGTATTGAGGTTGAGCCGAGCCAGATTGCGGAATTGGCGGATTTGGCTGTTTCCAGCGAAATCGCAACCACGCAGGTTGCCCCTTGTGTCTATGATCAGCAGGGCTTGGCATTATACCGATATTGGCACCTAGAGCAACGCCTCGCACAGCAGATTTGTCGATTAAAGCGACAAACGATTCAGGTTGTTGATACCGAACATTATCAAGACTTACTCAGCGATGAACACCAGCAGGCTGCACTGAAAATGGTTTTGCAACAAGGCTTGAGCATTATTACAGGCGGGCCAGGGACAGGGAAAACCTATACCTTGGCGCGTATTATTGCAGCCCTCAACCAGACCATTCCGGATATTCGTATTGCCATGGCAGCACCGACAGGCAAAGCCGCACAGCGTATGCAGGAAGCATTACAAAACTCTTTTAATGATCCAAAATTATTACAATCAGGGCTCGTCACTGATGAGTTACGCGATCAAACCACGCAGACCTTGCACCGTTTATTGGGTATGGGCAATCGACAAAGACCACGTTTTCATCTAAAGCAACCTTTACCCTATGATGTGATTGTGGTCGATGAAGCATCGATGCTGGACTTAAACTTGGCAACCCTGTTATTTGAAGCCGTTCCAGATCAATGCCGAATTATTTTGCTGGGTGATGCCAATCAGTTGGCTTCGGTTGATGTTGGCTCGGTTTTGGCTGATTTACAGCAAGTACAAACATTGACTGAAAATCGAGTCCAGCTACAGACCAGCCGTCGTTTCTCTGGCGAGGCCAAGATTGGACAATTCGCACGATTTATTCAGGCACAGCAAGATTTAAGCAATCTCGATTTAGTCTTATCAAAACTAGAGGCAGAAATTGTTCAGGCTGCACTGTTGCAAACGATTTCCTTGAGCAAGGATATGCCAGACCTAATTCAGCTGGAATATTTACCTGAGCAACAGCAGGTTGATATTGAGCTTTATCAGAATAAATTGATAGCTGGATTCCAAGCCTATATCGAAGCTTTAAAACATTATATAGATGCAGATGAGCCTGCCGAGCAAATCCAGCATGTGATTCAAGCCTTTGATGATTATCGAATCTTAACGGCTGTTCGACATGGCCCGTTGGGAATCGAGCAACTGAATCGTTATGCGGGGCATTGGCTCAATCAGCAATTGAAACAAATCGCTGTTGGAGACTGGTATATCGGACGTCCTGTAATGATGACCTATAATGACTATCAGCTTGGAATTTCCAATGGTGATATTGGCATTTGTTTTAAACACCGTACTCAAGCACAGCAATTTGAAGTGTTTTTCCCGAGCTTAAATAAGTGGATTGCAGCGCATCGACTGCCTCGCAGTATGCAAACCGCCTTTGCTTTAACCATTCATAAATCACAAGGTTCGGAATTTACCCATACTGCGATTGTTTTGGATGCACATGCCGAGAAATTATTGAGTCAGGAATTGATCTATACCGCAGTCACTCGCGCTAAAAAAGTAGTGAGTATTTTGGCTGATCGGAAGGCATTACAACAGTCATTGATTACTAGAACCGTTCGTCGTAGTGGTTTAGTGCAAAAGATCAATTTAGAGGGATTGTGAAATTATTCTTTAAAATTCACTGTTTTGTAAGTAAAAGCTTACAAGGATTCGAGATATTGTCGCTAGAGTGAAATAAATGTTTTTGAGATCATGTACACACAAATAGCCTAGCACGGAAAGCTAGGTAAATCGCAAAAATATAATAATAAAGTCAATGAGACAGCGAACTTACAGTGAGGTAAGTGATAAAAGAGGAAACTTACAGCCGCTAAGCCTTGTAGTTTTGGGAGAGACTACAGGGCTTTTTTATTTTTAATCCTTAATCATACTAACATCATGATAGTCATTGTATTTATTTTAATCAAAATGATTTTAATGAAGAATATCTATCTCTGACAGTGTGAAGCAAACATTAATTTTTCTATAAAAGCTTTGAACCAAAAGTTTAAATTAAAAATATGATTGTTTGACAATTTTTCTGTATTATTAAGTTAAATGTTATACAGACCTGTACGTTTTTGCTTACATAGAGATAAGAAAAATGCTATTTTTCTCCACAATTAGTTCTGACAGAATAGTCGGTATAAAGAAGATACACACTCAAAGCAAAAACATAAAAAGTGATGTGTGAAATACGTTCAGAGGGTCTGAAAGTAGCTTAATAAGAAACATAAAAAATAATAATAGAAAAATGAAAAGAACCTTGAATAACGCGCAAAAGCCCAAGTCTGACTTGGGCTCTTTTTTTTGCGCATCAAATGAATTAGACGATGTCTGCTTCGTGTCGATCTGTTGCAAATAATGAACGACGTTGATTCTTTGGAATCTTAGGGCAGTTTGTAGAGATTTGATATAATGTTTTGGCAAGAGCAGGGAGGTGTGTCCCAACGACAGATTTTCCTGTTGTAAGCAACGATACACTAATATCACGCTCTGGATCTGCCCAACATAAAATATTAGAAAAACCAATGTGCCCAAAAGCCTGGCCAGTCATTGGACCAAATAAACCGACTGGATTACTACCAAGCATTGGACCTAACGCATAACGCATTGGCGCGAGTAGGGTACGGTCTAGGCTTGTTCCTGATGTTGGTAGGGTTGAGCGAAATACAGTTTTTGCGCTCATGATCTCTTTACCCTGATATTCACCACCGCTGAGTAACATTTCAAAAAAACGACCAACTTGTTCAGCGCTGGTATAAATGTTCCCAGCAGGACAAATCGTATCCATGAAACGAGTATCGTTGGTTACATCCACTGCAAGTTGTAAACCACCACCGAGTACATGATTAAGATAATGGTCTGTACCTAAACTTGGGTGAATTCCTGTGGCATAGTTTAGTGCAACATTGTCTCGATATTCTGGTTTCAAACCATAGTTGAAATAATCCAGCCCCATTGGTTTTTCAATATTTTCAGCCAAAAACTCACGTACGCTTTGTCCAGTTACACGCTGAACGATTTCACCTAGGATATAACCAGCGGTAACAGCGTGATAAGCAAGATGTGTCCCTGATGGTGAAACAGGTTTAGCTGCGCAAAGTACTTTTAAGATTTCTTCTTGGTTAAATAAAAGTTCTGGTGTGACTTCTGTATCAATGCGTGGAATCCCGCCACGGTGAGAAAGCAAATGGAAAATCGTGGCACGACGTTTACCATTGACCCCATATTCAGGAATATAGTAGCTAATCGGATCGAGCAGATTCAAATCACCGCGTTCATCCAACATATGGATTAGCATGGCGGTCACCATTTTAGAGGCAGAGAATAAGCAGACAGGTGTATCAGGCGTACCAATTTTTGCATCCGCAGCTAAGCCATCTGGGGAGTTGCCCTGTGCATAACCAATACTGCGGTTCAGTAAGATTTGTCCTTGACGTCGCAAACATAATGTAACGAGTGGATAGTTTCCTGTTTTATACAGGCATTCAACGCTATTCCAGATCTTTTGGATCTGCTTTTCAGTCATTCCACCCAATTCAGCTGCAACTTCATCTTTTGAGCGAATCACTTGATTTAAGTCATTTGGTACATAACAAGTATTGGTTGATAAAATTTTCACGATTCCCTCGCAATATTTTCGTTTTCTTTCGTCTCTGTCATAAATTGAAAACAGATATACGATAGTGTGCCTATTTTGTTCAATGCTGTCAGCTGCCGAAATGCCAGCAAAGTTAAAACATTTTTGCAATATGGTGATAGATCACTTAAAATAGGCGACTTGCTGTAGTGATGCACGGCAGTCAGTTGCTTGCAACTGATCATTATCATTTTATTTTTTAAGCATCTCGGAGAAATCGAATGGCTTTAACTAACGCAGATCGCGCAGAGATCATTGCTAAATTTGCTCGTGCAGAAAACGACACTGGTTCACCTGAAGTACAAGTTGCTTTATTGACTGCTCAAATCAATGATTTGCAAGGTCACTTTAAAGAACATAAACATGACCACCACAGCCGTCGTGGTTTGATTCGTATGGTTAACCAACGTCGTAAATTACTTGACTATTTAAATGGTAAAGATCACGGTCGTTATGTTGCTTTGATCGGCGCATTAGGTTTACGTCGTTAATTCGATTTTACTTTGTTTTCGCTATTTCGCATGTTGCAATGCTTTATCGCTGAAAAGAGAGTTTCACCTAATTTAGTTTAGGTGATTTTAGAAGGGGCGCTTGTTCGCTCCTTCTTTGTGTTTAACTTTTATGTAAAAATTTTTGATCTAGTGCGATGGCTTCTAAGCTTTGTCATTTATCTACACATGAGTTGTAGTCTGAATGCCAAACCTTAGGGGTCTCACTAGAATAAAACTAGGAAAATATAATACATGTCAATGTTTAATATCGTTCGTAAAGAATTCCAATTTGGTCAGCACCAAGTTGTTTTAGAAACGGGTCGTGTTGCACGTCAAGCAAATACAGTTTTAATCACAATGGGTGGTGTAACTGTACTTGTTGCGGTTGTTGCACAGCCAAAAGCAAAAGCGGGTCAAGACTTTTTCCCGTTAACTGTTAACTATCAAGAAAAACAATATGCGGCGGGTCGTATCCCTGGTGGTTATGGCAAGCGCGAAGGTCGTGCATCTGAAGCTGAAACTTTAATTTCTCGTTTGATTGACCGCCCAATTCGTCCATTGTTCCCAGAAGGTTATTTCAACGAAATCCAAGTGACAGCAACAGTTGTGTCTTCTGACAAAACGATGGATGCTGATATTGCTGCAATGTTAGGTACATCTGCTGCATTGTCGATTGCGGGTACACCTTTCCGTGGTCCAATTGGTGGTGCACGTGTTGGTTTGATCAATGGTGAATATGTTCTTAACCCAACGCTAGAACAACTTGCACAATCTGATCTTGATCTTGTAGTTGCAGGTACAGAATCAGCAGTGTTAATGGTTGAATCTGAAGCAAAAGAACTTTCAGAAGACCAAATGTTAGGCGCAGTACTTTTCGGTCATGACGAAATGCAAATTGCTGTACAAGCAATCAAAGAATTTGCTGCAGCTGTTGGTGCGAAAGAGTCTGAGTGGGTTGCTCCAACACACAACGAAGAATTACGTGCGAAATTAAAAGAAGCATTTGAAGCAAAAATTTCAGAAGCGTATACGATTGCGGTAAAACAAGAACGTTATGCAGCTTTAGATGCACTTTATGCAGAAGCAAAAGCGCAATTCGTTCCTGAAGAAGATGTTGATGGCATCGCTGATGAAGTTGATTTCTTATTCGAAGATCTTAAATACCGTACCGTACGTGACAACATCTTGTCTGGTAAGCCACGTATCGATGGTCGTGACACCAAAACAGTTCGTGGTATCGACGTTCAAGTGGGTGTATTAGGTCGTGCTCATGGTTCAGCATTATTTACACGTGGTGAAACACAAGCACTTGTAACTGCAACTTTAGGTAACACACGTGATGCATTGATGGTTGATACCTTAGCGGGTACGAAAACTGACAACTTCATGTTGCATTATAACTTCCCTGCTTACTCAGTAGGTGAAACGGGTCGTGAATCAGGTCCTAAGCGTCGTGAAATTGGTCACGGTCGTTTAGCGCGTCGTGGTGTACAAGCGGTTCTTCCACCTGTTGATCGTTTCCCTTACGTACTTCGTATCGTATCTGATATTACTGAATCAAACGGTTCATCTTCTATGGCGTCTGTTTGTGGTGCATCTCTTGCACTTATGGATGCAGGTGTTCCGCTTAAAGCACCAGTTGCAGGTATTGCAATGGGCTTAGTGAAAGAAGGTGAGCGTTTTGCAGTTCTTTCTGACATCTTAGGTGACGAAGACCACCTTGGTGATATGGACTTTAAAGTAGCAGGTTCTGCAAACGGTATTACTGCGCTTCAAATGGACATCAAGATCGAAGGTATTACTGAAGAGATCATGGAAGTTGCATTAAACCAAGCTTTTGCTGGTCGTATGCATATCCTGAATGAAATGAATAAAGTCATTTCACGTGCTCGTGCAGAAATTAGTGCTAATGCGCCGACTTTCGAAGTGATTAACATCAATCCAGATAAGATTCGTGATGTGATTGGTAAAGGTGGTGCTACCATTCGTGCCATTACAGAAGAGACCAAAGCTGCGATTGATATCGAAGACAATGGTACAGTTCGTGTATTTGGTGAGACTAAAGCTGCTGCTCGTGCTGCGATTGCAAAAATCCAAGCACTGACTGCTGAAGTTGAGCCAGGTAAAATCTACGACGGTAAAGTGATTCGTATCGTTGAATTTGGTGCGTTCGTAAATATCATGCCTGGTACGGATGGTTTACTTCACATTTCACAAATCTCAAATGAGCGTATTGCGAATGTGACCGACGTGTTAAAAGAAGGTCAGGAACTAAAAGTACAAGTTGCTGATGTCGATAATCGTGGTCGTATTAAGTTGACAATGAAAGATATTGAGCAAGCTCAATAATAGCAATACTTTTGCTTAAAAAAAGCGCATTGTTTTTACAATGCGCTTTTTTATTAACTAGATGAAAATTATAAATATAAATTGGCGAAACAATAAACATAAAATTATTTTATATTAGACATTAGTCGAATGCTTAAAATGTGAGGATTACAATTAACGTAGAATTCCCCAAATTTCCGCTCCTGCCTGTGTTTATAAGGTTTTAGATAGACAGTCGGAAGTCTATTTGTTATCCCAATATGAAGGAATATTACACATGCATATCGATCATGCCGCCACAGGTCAAGATGACCAGCAGCCACCAAAGAAACCCAAGTTTTATCAAATTCTTTACGTACAGGTCATCTTTGCAATTGTTGCAGGGATATTGTTAGGTCATTTTTTTCCTGAATTTGGTGAAAGCTTAAAACCGCTTGGTGAAGCCTTCATTAAAATGGTGAAAATGATTATTGCACCCGTAATTTTCTTGACTGTTGTAACAGGGATTGCTGGGATGAAAAATCTCGGCAGCGTTGGACGAGTTACGGGTAAAGCGATGATTTACTTCCTGACCTTTTCAACATTGGCGTTAGTCGTCGGGTTAATTGTTGGGAATGTGATTCAACCGGGTCATGGATTAAATATCGATCCAAGTACATTACACAGCACTAAAGTTGATGAATATGCAGCTAAAGCACATGAATCAACTATTACAGGTTTCTTGATGAATATCATCCCAGATACATTGGTGAGTCCATTTGTATCAGGCCAAATTCTTCAAGTTTTGTTTGTCGCAGTCTTATTTGGTTTGGCACTTGCTAAATCAGGCGATTTAGGCCGTCCAATTACTGACTTCTTACAACAATTAACCAATCCTGTATTCACTTTAGTGGGCATGTTGATGAAGTTTGCACCTATTGGTGCATTTGGTGCGATGGCATTTACCATTGGCGCTTATGGAATTAGTTCGATTGGGAACTTGATGTTATTAATCGCAACCTTCTACATTACCGCATTACTTTTCGTTATTGTTATCTTGGGTGCAGTCGCTCGTTATAACGGTTTTTCGATTATCGACCTGATCCGTTATATCAAAGATGAACTGTGGTTGGTTCTTGGTACAAGTTCATCAGAAGCAGCACTCCCATCATTGATGGCGAAAATGGAAAAAGCAGGCTGTGAAAAATCGGTTGTGGGTTTAGTAATTCCGACAGGGTATTCATTTAACTTAGATGGTACCAATATTTACATGACATTGGCGGCATTATTCATTGCACAAGCATGTAATATTGAATTGACACTCACTCAACAAGTGACAATTTTATTGGTGGCTATGCTCAGTTCTAAAGGTGCTGCGGGGATCACGGGCGCAGGCTTTATCACTTTGGCTGCAACGCTTTCTGTTGTTCCTGCGATTCCAGTCGCGGGGATGGCGTTGATCCTTGGTATTGACCGTTTTATGTCTGAATGCCGTGCTTTAACCAATTTAGTTGGTAATGCTTGTGCAACAATTGTTGTTGCAAAATGGGATAAGGCGTTAGATAAAGAGCAACTCGACCAAGCCTTAAAACATGGTGTGGTACTAAACAAAGAAGTTTAATACTACCTAATTTGGAAAAGCCTCGATGCCTCGCATACGAGGCTTTTTCATGTCATTTGATTTTGATAATAGAATAAACATAGCTTTTTATTGTGCTTCATGGCAGCATTTCTATAGATTTTCAAACTTATCTTGACTCTATGCAGCTTTATTATTTTTATCGTCATAACAGTGAAAATACGATTTTTATTAGCGTGGAACAACAAACAGAACATACGCTTGAGTTTTTATGGGTTGATAGTTTGAGACAGGATTTGGTTAATCATACCGATTCTTGGCAAAAAAATATTTATGAGCATACAGGTGTGGTGCTTAACGAATTTCATATGCGCGATTTACTCAATATTGAACATCCTTGTGCCTTTGATACAGTTGAAGAATATGACCTATTAGTATTTCGGAAATTGATCAGTCCAGACGATCAAATTTATGAAAGTGACAATGCTTTAGAATCTCATGAAAGTATTTTTGGCCTAGCGACTACACCGATGAGTTTTATTCTAACGCCGAATATTTTGGTGAGTGTGAGGGAGCAGGGGAATAAAGCAATCGAAAGCTATATTCAACGTATTCAAGTAATTATGGGTCGTCCGATTGCTGAACAAAATAAGCCGAGAAAATTAGCCAGCACACCTGCCGATTTATGCTTGCGTTTGCTGAACAGCATGATTGATGGCTATTTGAATTTACGTACGCCCTTGACCCGTCGTGTTGAATATTGGCAACAGCAACTTTTGCAGGGCAATCGCCGTTTTAAACAGTGGCATCAATTGTTTCATGAAGATATGGCTTTCCAGCAAATTGAAAATTTATGTGAGGAACAAATAGAGACCTTGCAGGAGTTCCGAGATGAACTGGTGGATAATTATCATCATGTGATGGGGGAGCATAAGCATAAAAATCAAGACATTCTCTTGGTTCGTCTCAATGATTTAATGAGCCATGTAGAGCGTGTTCAAAAACATACCTTGCGTTTAAGAAATGCGATTCAATCGGCGATTGATTTACATTTTTCAGCTATTGCGAATCAAACCAATGAAAATATGCGTATTTTGGCAATTATTACGGCAATATTTGCCCCTTTGACCTTATTAACAGGGATTTATGGGATGAATTTTGAATTTATCCCAGGGTTAAAGTCACCTGTTGGTTTTTGGATTATGCTTGCAGTCATGCTAATGAGCACAGTGGTACTGTTGTACTATTTTTACCAGCAACATCTGGTGGGGCGGGGCGAACGTAGTGTGATTGATTTATTGGCACAACAGCATAAACAACGAAATGTAAATTTACTTTGGTTCTTAGACTATGAACCAATTAAGCAAACACTTAAAGAAGTAGAGAAAATGACTAAACTTAAATAAAGCGTTTAGTCATATATAAAGATGTTGCCTTAGTGAAAATGTTTGAGCTGTTTACGCAGTTGCTGTACTTCATCAATCAGATCCAACATCACCGCAACTGCTGATAAGCTAGCATCGAAGTCACGTTGTAAACGATAAGCTCGACGTGCTCGGGCTACATCTTCACCAATAAACTGATAACTTTGTGGATCGACTTGGATTTGTAAAATTTCATAATCAATCAGTTTTAAAACCCAATCCGTACTTTGGCCACATGCTTCTGCAAAGTGTTCGAGATCAAGTGCCAATTGTTCATCAATAATTTCAACTTGGCAGTGACCGTCATATTGAATTTCTTTGTATTGAATAGTTGTCATGATCTTACTCCTTATGAGGCACGAGGTCTGAATGAAGCAAAGGCATCTGCAAACTGTTGATAAGCCTGTTGCTCTTGTTCACTGTGTGCTGGTGGTAAAACAATATTAATAATTAGATATAAATGCCCTGAGGTTTTGTTTGGTATTCCTTTATCTTTTAGACGTAATTGTTGTCCATTCTTAGCATTTTTAGGTAAATTGACCTTGAGTTGCCCTGCGGGAGTATTGACTTCAATGCTTTGTCCTAGAGCTGCTTCCCACGGAGTTACATCAATAGTTTGATAGACATCAGCTCCTTCAATACGAATGCGGTCGGTATTTTTATATTGGATTTCAATATAAAGATCACCATTTTCGCCGCCATTGATACCACTTTGTCCTTGACCATTTAAGCGAATTTGCTGACCTTCTTTCATTCCTTTTGGAATCTTAACCTGCAAGGTTTTTCGCTGGACTTCAGGCTCACCATAGACGTTATAAGTTGGAATTTGCAAGGTAATCTGTTGGGTTGAACCGTGATAGGCAATATCTAAATCGACTTGAATACTGGCATGCTGATCTTCACCCCGATAGCTACGTTGTTGACGTTGCGAACGTTGTTGTCCGCCACCAAAACCTGAGCCAAATCGACCAAATAAATCCTCAAAGTCACTAAAGTCAGCGCCTTCACCTGAGCTTTGGCGATAGAACTGTGAACCGTCAAACCCATTTGGATTGCCTTGTCCAAAATTAGAGAAACCTTGTGGATGATCTAACATCTGATCGTATTCAGTTTTTTTTGTAGCGTCACTCAAGGTGTCATAGGCGACATTAATCGCCTGCATTTTAGCTTCCGCATCGGTTTCTTTGCTCACATCAGGATGATATTTACGTGCTAGTTTTCGATAAGCTTTTTTAATTTCATCTGCTGAGGCATCTCTTGAAACACCTAACTCTTCATAATAATTTTTTGCCATGATCTTAAATATAATAATGAGATGTTTCTTTCATTATGAAACGAATCCAAGAGATTTCAATGGATTCGATTGTATAAGAGTTGTTTTGTTTAGCTAAAAGCTTAGAGTAAGTATTGGTGCTTTCGGTTTTCTAAGATCACTTTAGATAAAGGTTTCAATCAGCCCATAGACTGCAATCAACATGAGCAGAGCACCACACAGACCTAGAATCTTTGGATAGATTCTGCTTTGAGAGAGACGACTGAAGAACAGATAGACTAAAGACAAGGTTAAGAAGTCCAAAATGATCCATGTGAACGTAAGTAAGCTTAAACTGAAATTGATGTTCGGAGAGAGATGAATAAACTGTGGGAAAAAAGCCGAAAAGAAAATAATATCTTTTGGATTGGAAATTCCCACTAGAAAGCCTTTTTTAAAGCCTCCGCTTTGTGTGGATACGGTTTGAATGGTGGTTGGGTGTGGTGCCTGAAGCACTTCTTTAATAATGCTATAGCCTAGATAGGCAATATAAAGGCAACCTAATATACGAATGGCTTTTAGGTAGTTCTCATCAATCGTGAGAAAGCCTTTGAGAATGAGTACAGAAATAAAAATTAGGATTAAAGACGCGAAATTGGTACCAAAAATAGTTTCTAATGCTTTTCTATAACCGCCTTTCAGACCAGCACTCGCCACTAAGATCATTACGGGGCCGGGGGTAGCAATCAAGACAATAACGCTAATAATAAAAAAGAAATATTCGAAGTAATTCATAAGTCAAAATTAAGGTCTATGTTATTGGGAGATTTGAACATTGTTCTATCGGATAGACCTTAATACAAAATAAAAAAAGACGGAAGCCCGTCTTTTTTTATTTTACTTTTCAATTAACTTAAATGTTCACCAAATAAGCCTAAAGCTTCTTCTGCACTAAACTCGTAACGTGTATTACAGAATTGGCAATCCATCTGGATTGGATTTTGTGCTTCTAGTGTTTCATGAACTGCATCCACACCAATTTGAATCAAAGCGTGGGCACAACGTTCCTTTGAACAGGTACAACCGAACTTTAACTGCTCAACTTCAGGTAAACGAACTTCTTCTTCGTTATACAAACGATAGAGAATTTCATTGGCTGAAAGATCCGTCAATTCCTCGGGTTTAAGGGTTTCAGTCAACATGGTCAAACGAGGCCATAGGTCTTCATCAACCAACTTTTGTTCTTCTTCATTATTACGAGGGAGTAGTTGGATTAATAAACCACCTGAACGTTGACCATTTGTTGCCAATACAATATGTGTTGGAATCTGTGCAGACAAATCATAATATTGCGTTAAGCAACCTGCTAATGTCGGTTGATCAAATGGTACGATACCTTGGTAGCGTTCGCCGTGTTCAGGTTCAATATTGATGAACAATACTGGATTGCTAAGCGCAGCAAGCACGGTACGACTATCTTTGCCTTCTGTGAAGCGCGGATCTTCTTCATAATCTGCGAGCGCACGAACTTCACCTAAATGATTGCATTCGGCCATAGCCCATTTAAATGTTCCACTTGCTTGAATTTGTAAGCTAATACGACCACGAATCTTGAGTGTACTTGCAAGTAAGGCGGTTGCACTCAGCATTTCACCCAAGAGACTTTGTACCGCAGGCATATATTCACGTTGCGCCAAAATGGTTTGTAGTGCTTCTTCCAAATGAACCACTTCACCACGAACAGGGCAGTCTTCGATAAAAAAGCGTTGGCGTAAATCAGACATATTTTTCTCCAGTGCTCCTTCGAGGGAGCGCAAAGCAACGCTTTGCTTTGTAACGCACTTCAGACTTTATAAAGAGGTGCATGGTTATGCAGTCAATAATGGTGTCAGTTTGCCAAAACTCAAGATGTTTCATTGAGTGATTTTGCATCACTTTGTGTGTTTTGATCATTGCTCGCACGATCTAAAATCAAAGTTTTTGTATTTGCAAATAAATACTCAAGCTCGGCAATAGCACTTGGATGGTTTTTAATGATCTCTTGTTGATTAGAATTCCAATGTTGCTGGATAAGCCATTCATCTTCTTGTTTAAAATGCATCATCAAATTTTGTGCTTCATCTTCGGAAAGACCTGTTTCAACCAAGGCTTGCTGCGCCATACTTAACGCAGATGCATAGGTTTCACGCCAAATCTGTGAGATACCTAAATCATTAAGTAATCGTGCATGATGACGATCTCGAGCACGAACCAAAATGGTTAAATCTGGATAATTTAAACGCAGATGTCGTGCTAGATTCATACTGTCTTCGACATCATCAATCGCAATAATCAGTAGCTTGCAGTATTCAATACCTGTAGCGCGTAGGTTTTCGATTTGTGTAACATCGGCATCAATAAAATGATGTCCATATTGTTCAATAAAGTCAGCATCAGGTTGGTTGCTATCAATCACGTTAAAGTGTTTGCCTTGCGCATGTAAAGCACGTGCAATGACTTGCCCAAAACGGCCAAATCCAATAATAAGAATTGGATGTTGTGGGATATCAGCATCAGCCACAGCGACTTTATTTTTTTGTAGCATCGGTAAAATTTTCCGATTAAACAGCGCGTAAAGTAAAGGTGTGAATAGCATCGAACCCAAGATAATGAGAAATGTCGGTGCTAATAATTCTGTGCTAAGTAAATTTTCGCTTTCAGCTAGCTTGAGTAGAATTAAACTGAGTTCACCACTTTGTGCCAAGCTTACGGCAAATAAGGTACTAAATTTAGCATTCCGTTGTTGATAATAGCTGATCGCACCTATCACAACTGCTTTGATTAAGACCAGTGCAAAGATTGAACCTAGAATCAAGAGTGGAGATTGGCTTAAAGGTGTCAATGAAAGACCTAAGCCAATCGCCAGAAAAAACAAGCCTGTCGCCGCATCTTTAAAGGGTTCGACAATACGTTCAACCTCAACTTTAAATTCAGTCTCAGCAAGTAAAAGTCCAGCTAAAAATGCAGCAATCAAAATATGAAGATTTAAAATATCCATAATCAGGATGACTGAAAGCAGGATAAATAAACTGAGCACAGGAATGAGATGAAGACTTTTTTTATGTGCTAAGAAACGAAATATAGGACGAACTAAATAACGATTGGCTAAAAATAGGCCTGAAATCGTAGCGATGAGCGCTGCAAAATAGGCGATTCCGTGTCGAGTAGAGGCTGTGTCTTCTAGTAAAGGAAAGAGTGCAATCAGAATGATGGTAATAAAAGCCTGAAATTGTAAGGTGGCTAAAGTAGCTTGTTCTAATTTATGGTTGCTCTGTTGTTTTTGTTGGAGTAGTTGTTGTGGAAGAATCAACGCGGAGAGCGCTAAAGCACATCCGAGAATCATACTGTGCAACACTTGATCAAACAGTAAGAAATATGCTCCAACTAGAAGGATCGTGATGATGAAGTATTGTAGGCCACTATTTTTTAGGATGCCTCTGCGTTCTCCCCACAGTTTTAGCGGGCGAAAAGCAAAGCCAATAAAGAACATCACGGCAATCATACCGAAATGCAGCAGTTGATTAATCAGTTTAGTATCTTCAATCAAACCAGAAATGCTAGAACCAAGTAAAAGCCCTGCTATCAGATAACCTAAAACAGTGGTGGAGGCATAGCGTTTTGTCAAAGGAACAAAAATTAAAGCCGCAGCCAGTAAAAAAATAATCGGGAGCAGTAAAGACATTGAATGCCTCAATTTTTCTATTTTATCTAGACTAACTCAAATGAAGCGCCTGTAAAAATATGATCTGCAAAGATGATATTCGGAAACGCCCTTGGTCATTTGAATCAACGGACGTTTAGCTTTAACTAAACTCTTGTGGATCAACATCGATAGAGAGTCTGAGCAAATGCTGACGTGGTAAATGTACCACTTGTTGCCACCATTGACGTAAATAAAAGTGCAGCTTGGCGCGATCAGTTGATAAAATCACCATATGCGCGCGATAACGACCAGCTTTACGTTCCATCGGTGCGGGAATTGGTCCCCAAATATCAACTAAATCTCCAGCCATTGTCCGTAATTGTTGTGCAATATCTGCCAAGAATTGTTGGCTATAATCTCTGTCTTTAGATTCAACCCGAACCAATACTGCATAACGATAAGGTGGCAGCAGGGCAATTTTGCGATCAGCCAGCATTTGTTTGGCGACAGTACGATAGTCATGTTCAATTAATGTGGTCAGCATAGGATGATCTGGACGCAAACTTTGCAAATAAACACTGCCTTTATGCTCGCCACGACCAGCACGGCCAGCGACCTGCACAATCAGCTGTGCGGTTCGCTCAGGTGCACGTGGGTCAACACTGAGCAGTCCTGCATCAATATCTAAAATCGCGACGAGCGTCACATGCGGAAAATGATGGCCTTTTGCCAGCATTTGTGTGCCCAACAAAATGCTCGGTTTATTTTGCTGAATGCGATCATAGATTTTTTGCCAGCTACCGACTCGACTGGTGCTGTCACGATCGACCCGAATCACTTCATTATGTGGAAATAGCTCCTGTAAATGTTCTTCAAGTTTTGCTGTTCCTGCTCCAATAGTTTTTAAGCTTTGTTTCTGACAGGCAGGACAATGATCAGGCAGGCGATTGATGGTGCCGCAATGATGACAATGCAAATAATGGTAGGGCTGTGAATGCAAAGTAAAATTCGCATCGCAATGTGGGCAGTTGGCTTGCCAACCACAGCTTTCACACATCAGGATCGGTGCATAACCACGTCGATTTAAAAAGATCAGCACCTGTTCTTTACGTTCTAAAGTATGTTTGATCTGTTCGATGAGCGTTTGGCTGAGACCATGCTTCTTTTTTGCGACTTTTAAATCCACCACATACATTTTCGGCAGTACAGCGACGCCTGCACGCTGATTCAACTCAAGCAGATGTAACTTGCCCGATTCCACCAAGTGATAACTGTCAATACTTGGGGTGGCTGAACCGAGAATAACAGGACAGTTCTGTAAATAACCACGATACAACGCCACATCGCGGGTATGGTAACGGAAACCTTCTTGCTGCTTAAAGGAGAGGTCATGCTCCTCATCCAGAATGATTAAGCCCAAATGCGGCAGTGGGGTATAGATTGCTGAACGTGTGCCAATAATGATCGATGCTTTGCCCGTTTGTGCATGTTGCCATGCTTGTAAACGTTTTGAGTCATTTAAGCCTGAGTGCAGTAAAGCCACATCACAATGGAAACGTGACTTAAAACGGGCGACCGTTTGCGGCGTCAGGCCTATTTCAGGCACCAGCACCAATACTTGTTTGCCTTGTTTTAACACCTCATGCATGACTTGCAAATAAACTTCAGTTTTGCCACTGCCGGTCAAACCATCGAGTAAAAATGCCTGATAGTGATGTTGTGCTTTGAGGATCTGTTGAATGGCTTTCTTTTGATCTTCGTTCGGTGTCAAAGGCACTTGAGCCAGTTGCACAGGTGTAGGGGTGAAATCATGCGGTTCTAGACAGCATTCAACCAAGCCCTTTTTCTCCAAGGCTTTTAGGGTTGAGGTTTCTACACCACTTAGATTGAGCACATTTTCAGTTGTGCCATTGGGATGCAGTTTGAGAACCTGATAAGCATCATATTGTTTTTGTGAACGTTTTAATAAGGTATTGGGATCATCATGGGGAATGATCTTCCATAAATGAAACAGAATATCCAAGGCACGCCCTTGTCTTAATAAAGTAGGCAGAGCGCTTTGCATCACTTCACCAATCGGGAATTGGTAATATTGTGCTGACCATGTCAACAAAGTTAAAACTTGTTGATCTAGAATTGATTCCTGATCGAGTAATTCTGTGATGGCCTTAAGTTTGAATTGCCCTATAAATGCTTCGTTTGGGTCAACTTTTTCAGTAATGATTCCTACGAGATTTTGCCGTCCAAAAGAAATGGCAACGCGTGCACCGATTTGAGCTTGTGCGTATTGTCCAGCACTGACCGTATAGTCAAACGTGTCGTATACATAAACGGGTATTGCAACTCGAATACGGTACAAAATAGCGTTAGAATTTTGGCTAGGCATATAGGCTTCATTCATGGGTAAAATGGCATGACTGCATGTCATGGAATTATGCTAAAGTGCGAAGTGTTATGTCGATGAATTTCTTGTGAAACTCTCAGGTTTCATTTCAAACACGGATGCAACTGTAACAACAACTATTTTGGGACAATTAGAACAGAACCATGCCTGCTTATCAATTTACTGCGCTTGATGCCTCAGGAAAGCAACATAAAGGTGTGCTGGAAGGGGATTCTGCACGCCAAATTCGTCAACAGTTACGCGATAAAGCATGGACACCCATTGCTGTCGATGCAGTTGAGCAAAAAGACAAACAGCAACAACGCTCATGGTTTAAAAAAAGCTTTAGTGCCTATGATTTGGCATTAATGACCCGCCAGCTTTCTGTGCTAGTTGCAGCTGGTATTCCATTGGAAGAAGCCTTGCGTGCAGTGAGTAAGCAAAGTGAAAAATCACATGTCCAAAATTTATTAATTGCCGTACGATCCAAGGTTTTGGAAGGACATTCACTGGCGAAAAGTATGCAGCAGTCGGGGCGATTCCCTGAACTGTATATTGCAACTGTTGCTGCGGGTGAGCGTTCAGGCCATCTTGATCTGATTCTAGATCAGCTTTCGGATTACACCGAAAATCGTTTTGCCATGCAAAAGAAAATTCAGGGTGCGATGATTTATCCGATCGTACTGATGTTGATGTCTTTTGGGATTGTGATGGGCCTGATGACCTACGTCGTGCCTGAAATTGTCAAAACCTTTGAACAAAGTAAAGAAGCCTTGCCTTGGATTACAGTTGCTTTGATGAAAGCTAGTGCCTTTATTCGACATACGTGGTTGGGCATGCTTATTCTGGCCTTTATTGCGGTGATCTTGTTTACCCGTTTTTTAAGAACGACTGCAGGGCATTATGCATTTGACCGATTAACACTCAGATTGCCACTATTTGGTAAACTTTCACGTGGTATAAATGCGGCGCGTTTTGCCAGTACTTTGTCGATTTTAACCCGTTCAGGTGTGCCTTTGGTTGAGGCTCTACGTATCGGTGCTGAAGTGAGTAATAACTGGGTGATACGTGATGCGATTGAGGTCGCGATGGAGCGTGTAACAGAAGGTGGTAATTTAGCAACACAATTGGAGCGTTGCGGTTATTTCCCACCAATGATGGTACAAATGATTCGAAGTGGTGAAGCGTCAGGTGAACTGGATCGCATGTTGGACCGTGCATCCACGATGCAGGATCGTGAGGTGACGACCTTTATTTCTACATTACTGGCCTTGCTTGAACCTTTGATGCTGATTTTTATGGCGGCAATTGTATTGGTGATTGTGATTGCGGTAATGTTGCCAATTATTAATATGAACAATATGATCTGATGAGTAAGATGTAAGAGATGAATATGAATAATTTAATAGATAAACAAAATGTTGGACGTAGCTTGAATGCTTCTACCCTTGCGGAATCTTGTAACTCAGAGCATAGCTCTTCGTCTTGCGCTCGGACAAAGTTTCACTTTGTTAATCCTCGCTCAGGATTTACCCTCATTGAGGTGATGGTTGTTATTGTAATTCTAGGTGTTTTGGCTGCATTAATCGTCCCGAATGTGATGGGACGTGGAGAAAAAGCCAAAGTTGATACAACCAGTATTACACTCAAAGGTGTTGCTGGTGCTTTGGATCAATATAAGCTCGATAATGGTCGTTATCCATCGATGCAAGATGGTGGTTTAGATGCTTTGGTCAACAAACCTGCGGCTGCTAAAAACTGGTTGCCAGGTGGTTATGTTAAAGGTGGTTATCCAAAAGATAGTTGGGAAAATGATGTTCAATATGTGATTCCGGGTCGTGAAGGTCGCGCGTTTGATTTATATTCGTTTGGTGCGGATGGTAAAGAAGGCGGTGAAGGCAATGATGCCGATATTTATTACCAGCCATAATGTTTGAATAAAATATCACTTCATTTTTTTGATTAAATAAATCAAGAGTGAAGTGATAATGTTTACTGATTAATAATTTTTATTTAAGTTTTTGAAAAATATATAAAAATAAAATATAAACTATGTGGGATTTATAATAAGAATTATTCCCATACTTAATGGTTACAAGAAACAATGAATTATGTAGGTAAATAGACTTTTCCTTTAAATCAAAGCTTTGCATAATAAATTCAGACCATTTAAATCAGGTATGGAGAAATGAGATGAAAGCATTTTTTATGTTGGATGAGCTGAATCAGTTTCATTGGACAATGCTTAAATCTGTCTTACTGATTTTAATGTTATTGCCGATTACACAAGGGGCTTTAAGTTTGTGGCAAGCCACGGAAGGAAGTAGTCAAATTATGATTGGCTTTTTTGCATTGAGTATGTTGAGCGCATGGCTTGTGCTGTGTTTTTTAAGCGCATTAAAAACCACTGTTTGGAATAATGATGAGACCATTTCTCAATATGAGCAGCTTATGTTTAAAGCCTATCGCTATATTCCAATGTTGTTTTTATCCAGTTTAGTGGCTTATTTATCGGTTCAAGTCTCGATTAATTTCTAAGCCCAATATATTCAAAAAACGTAGACCAAGATCTACGTTTTTTGTCTCAAATTAAGTCGGTTGAACCAGTAGTATGGTTAATTTACGCACAACAGGTAATACCAATAGCAGTACAGGAAATGCAATCAACCAAGAAATCCCCCATGCTGACATCCACGTCGCAGAAGAAAATTGTTCAAAACCCATACTTCTGAGTGTACTAATACAAGACACGATAAAGGTCATAATAATTGATAAGAAGAAGGGTAAAACAATAGATGCGTAACGATTTGGAATCTTTTGAAAACTAAAAGAAGAAGATTTTGAACTCTGCATTTTTTACTCCGTAAACCAACAAACGCCAGTCCCTTATCAAAGATAAAAATATCTTGATCAAATAGCTCCACGCTTTGTTGGAGATATGTTGGCACGTTGATTGACGTAAACGTTTACGGCTTTATGATCAGCAAAATTAATTTAGCATGAAGCTGCTCAATTGAAAATGAAAATAAGCGTATTTATTGATGGGCACAAACTGATTATGCTTCATGCAAACATGAAATAAAAGAAGGGATATATGCAACAGATTGAGTAGAATGATTTTAGCAAGGTTGAATTACGTGTGGGTAGAATCATTCATGCAGAAGCGTTTAGGGAAGCTCGGAAACCTACTTATATTTTACAACTCGATTTTGGCGAAGAGTTGGAGATCTGAAAATCCAGTGTACAAATTACCAAGCTATATCAGCCTGATGATTTGATTGGAAAATTGGTTGTTGCTGTGAATTTCCCGAAAAAACAAATTAGTCCGATTCAATCAAAGTGCTTGGTGACGGATTTTCATAATCAGGAAGGGATGTTGTGCTTTGTGTCCTAGAGTTTAATGTTCCTCTAGGCACAAAGTTATTGTAATTTATCGACGGGATTTAAACGAAATATCAACTTTACGTGGGCGATAAATCCATCCCATTACTAACAATAATAGTGAGAAAATCAAGATTGGATAATCACTCAAACGATTATATAACGTTTGCCCTTGCATAGCAGGCAAATCACCACGTAATACAAATTCCTGATCTAAAGGAGCTTGTTTCACAATGTGCCCATTGTGATCAATAAATGCAGTTACACCAGTATTAGTCGCGCGAATAAACCAACGACCATTCTCTTTGGCACGCATTTGTACCATTTGTAAATGTTGCCAAGGACCTGCTGTACCTGTAAACCAAGCATCATTTGAAACAGTAATTAAAAAGTCACTATTCATCGCATTACGACGGGTAAGGTTTGGATAAGCTACTTCATAACAAATGGCAGCAGCAAGTGCATGTCCTTTGATGGTTAGAGGCTTTTGATTGGCTTCCCCACGTGAAAAGCCACTCATACTAATATCATTTTGCATCGCAGGCAGCACCCATTTCAGCATTCCTGAAAGAGGAATATATTCGCCAAATGGAACAAGACGTTGTTTTTTATACAAGCCATGCGAGTCACTGCCTGACGCCATAATACTGTTGTAATATAAGGGTTCACCCACTTGTTGAGACTTTGGCATATCCCAGTAAGGGATTCCAGTCACCCAAGCGCTATCTGCCTTTTTTGCTTGAATATCCATTGCTTTTAAAAAGTCTGGAATATCCGTTTGAAATAAGGGAATAGATGATTCAGGCCAAACGATGAGATCACGCCCCCATTCCGCACGGGTTAAAGTGGCATAGATTTCTAAAGTTTTAATCTGATATTCAGTCAACCATTTCAGATCTTGCGGAATATTCCCTTGAATTAGTGAAACACTCAGCGGTTTAGCTGCTTTAGGCTGCACAAATTGAATCAACCCAGCACCCCATGCACCCGCTATCAGTAGCGCAGAAGGAATAGCCCAGAACCAACGGCGATTTAAAACCTCGACCAAGGCACAAGCCAAGACAATCACAACAAAAGAAACAGCATAGACACCAAATAAAGGGGCATAGCCATCGAGTAAGCGTTCAGTGAAAGCATAGCCTGCAAATAACCATGGAAAACCTGTGAATACCCAAGTTTTCGCCCACTCAAATAATACCCAGAGTGGGGCGAAGGTTAACGGTGTTTCTGGGAAAAAGCGACGGTACAGCCATGTTTGAAAAGCTGTAAATAAACCCATTGCTGCTGCCATAAAGGCAATCATCAAAATGCTTAAAAATGCATTGGTATCACCATAAGTATGGATAGAGGTGTAGAGCCAAAAGGCGCCGACAAACCATAAACCAAAACCATAGGCCCAACCCAGCGCAAAAGCTTGGCGTGGGGTACGTTGACGTAATACAGCATATAATAGAGCCGGTGATAGAATCGCCAGCCACCAAAAATAATAAGGTGCTAAAGCTAAACTAAAGATTGCACCTGAAATGAGTGCAATCAAAAGGGGAAAAATAAAGGGTAACTGTTTTTGCGGTTGAGAAGTTTTTAACAGCTTTTCAAAATAGGCTCTCATTGACGTACAGCTCGAATCAGATGAATAGTGCGTGCATCTGCTTCAATAATGGTAAATTGCCAATCTCCAAGCTCAATGGTTTGACCTTGTAAATCGCTCACTAAACCAATCTCTTGCAGCAGTAAACCGCCCATAGTTTCAACTTCATCATCAGAAAAATCTGCATCTAAAATTGTGTTGAAATGTTCAATTGGTGTAAGTGCCTGCACAATCCATGTATTGGCTGTAGTTGGATCATTGTCAGGTACGATATATAGCGCTTCTTCATCGGCAATATCGTGTTCGTCTTCAATTTCACCAACGATCTCTTCGAGAATGTCTTCAAGGGTGACTAAACCAGAAGTTGAACCATATTCATCGATGACAATCGCAATATGTGTTTGGGTGTTTTTTAGCATACGTAACACTTGGTCTGAACGTGCACTTTCAGGTACAAACACAGGTTGGCGCATCAGAGAGCGAATATCGACTTTGACATTGCGCTCAGTCAAAAAAGGCAAAAGATCTTTTGCTAATAAAATACCAACAACATTATCACTTTGATCTGCTGAGAACACTGGGAAACGCGAATGTGCTGAATCAATCAGGACATCTAAAATATCCAATAACTGATCATCTTCTTGTAAGCTGATGATTGCAGTTCGAGGCGTCATGACTTCCCGAATTTTTGTTGCTGGTAGATCGAGAACACCCTCAAGCATAGCAACAGTATCTGGTTCTAAAAAACGACGTGAGTCTTGAACTAACCTGAGTAATTCATCGCGGGTTTCAGGTGCAGTACCTAACCATTTTCTTAAGCCACGCATACCCCACGACGGACTGGATTCCTCGACCATGATCTTTCCTAAAGACTCTCTATATCAATTAGATGATTTTCATCATACCGAAGAAAAAGCGGATATGCATCAATAAAACGATGCGAAAAATGTACAGTTTTTCAAAAAGCTGTTGATGATTTTTATCGACTTACTTTATGTTAAAATGTGAATATTAAAATATATGAGTATGATGATGTCCGAACAACCTCAACTTCCCACTGTTCAACTTAATACTAGAGGTTTACGTTGTCCTGAGCCTGTAATGATGTTGCATCAAGCGATTCGTAAAGCAAAATCAGGTGATATCGTCGAGGTCTTTGCTACAGATCCTTCTACATCTTGGGATATTCCTAAGTTTTGTATGCATCTTGGGCATGAACTATTATTAAAAGAAGAAAGTCTTGATGAAAACAGTCACACCGAATATCGTTATTTAGTTCAAAAAGGCTAAGTTTTGTTTTCTACATATTTCTCAGGTCTACTTTTAGGTTTCTCTTTAATTCTAGCAATTGGTGCACAAAATGCTTTTGTACTGAAGCAGGGCTTATTGAAACAATACGTTTTTTGGGTTTGCTTAGTTTGTGCGTTATCTGATGCAGTTTTAATTTGTTTTGGCGTATTCGGTTTTGCATCAATTCTGAGTCAGCAGATTTGGTTGATTCAGGTGATGAAATATTTTGGTGCCGCTTTTTTACTGATCTATGGTCTACGTAGTTTTTATAATGCGTACAAGGCTGATACAGGTTTAGTTGCCTCTGATCAACCTACGACAAGTTTGGTACAAACTTTGATTTTGTGCCTCAGCTTTTCTTGGCTCAACCCACATGTTTATTTGGATACAGTGGTGTTGTTAGGTTCTATTTCTGCCCAATACCTTAATAAAACTGCTTTTGCGATGGGGGCTGTTTCAGCATCTTTTATTTTCTTTTTTAGTTTGGGCTTTGGCGCTCGTTTGTTACGGCCTTTTTTTGCTAACCCTAAAGCATGGAAAATTCTTGATGTGCTGATTGGTATTATTATGCTTATCCTTGCTGCTTCTTTGTTAATCTAATATTTGTTGAAAAGTGTATTAATTTTCTATTTAAAATATATGTGAATTGCATTTAGGGTGAAAAAAAATATATGTTTTTAATATACTAAATATATAATTCATCTGTAAGTGATACTAAATGATTGTGGAATTATAATGATTTTTATTTAAATATAATGCTTTGATGTGACAAATATTGCCACAAAAGTCTCATTAATGTATGTGAAAATAAATGCATAGTAGACAGGCGTACTATATTGTAATTAACAGTAATATTTGTATAATTTTTATAATCTGTCTCTTGTGTTAAAGAAGAAAATGTTTTATTGGGCTTTGTTCGGACTAATGTTGTCATCCATTATCTCTTCTTTTTTACTAGGAGGGTATTTCCTATTTTTTAATAAAGATTACTTTTTTTTAATCATTGGTATCTTGCTTCTATTTTTGGGTGTTTTAATTTTCTTAGAATCTGAAAATTTGAAATATAGTTCGCTTCGTAAAAAGTTTAAAGAAAGTGATGGTGCATTCCCTAAAGAAAACAAACTGATTTCATCGATCCTTCTGCTAGATGAGCTTGGTGGAAAAATCGGTTTTAAAAGAAGGTACAAATGGCAGTATAAAGATCGTGAAGTCTTTATTGTGATTGCTTATAAGACCTATTCGATCTATTACGACTCTGAAGTTTTATATAAGAAAACCTTCTCTAAAACAGTTGTGTTTAAATCAGGACCTTGGGTAAATGAATTTAACGAATATGTAAAATCGTTAAATACTGAGAAGAAAATTCCTTTAGCTAAAGATCTAACAAAAGAACAAAAAATTTACGAAGAAATAAGTTTTTAAGTTTATTACTTAGTATAAAACCAATCTTTAAGGTTGGTTTTTTTATT